>JAVEEE010000489.1 GCA_030840615.1 Frankiaceae bacterium
CACCAGCTCGATGCGATGTCCCCTGCGGAAGCGGTGCACGATGCCGGGCAGCGTGACGGTCACCGGCTTCGACGCGTCGAACACCCGCGTCGGCGCCACCAGTCGATGGACGAGGTCGACGTTACCGCCGGGCCCGACGTCGTAGATCTTCGCGAACAGCAGCAACTGAGTGGTGGCCGCGGCACTGGCGGTCGTGGGTGCGGACAGGTGCAGGTGCGCCGTCGGGATGCCGACGACGTCGAGCTCGGCGGTCAAGGGCTTGCTCTTCCACGCCACGAAAGTGCCGGGGGCGTCGGTCGGCGGTGTGTTCTCGTCGGGGATCTGGTTGCCCTGGAACTCGCTGGTCTCGGAGTAGCTCGTCGGGGCGCCGCCACCGACGTTCGAGTAGGACGCCGATCCCGCGTGCACGGCCGACCTCATGTGCACCAGGGCGTTGTTGCCGGACAGGAACAGCCGGTGCCGCCGACCGACGGGGAAACCAGGGGCGTGGCCGTACTGCACGGTGTCGGGGCCGGAACCATTGAACGGCACCCAATCGCGGTAGTAGGCGAAGGCCGGGCCGGTGCCGACGGCCTTGCCTTTGAGGTAGTGGTCGAACCACGCGAAGAACCGCTTGCCTTCATATGTCGAGAGGGCGTTGGTATCGCCGCTCCACTCGCCCTTGGCGGCACTTCCATGGCTGTGACCCCAGGACTGCCAGATCATCTTGACCGGTGTGCCCTGTCTTTCCAACGCGCGGTAAGTGGCTGCCGCTTCGTTGAGGTTGAACAGCGTGTCCGCCTGACCCTGCGCCAGCAGAGTCGGGATGCGGATGTGTTTCAGGTAGGACGTCACCGACGCATGCCGGGCGAAGTCGATGACATCCTGCGTCGCGAAGCCGCCCGCATCGAGCTCCACCTTTGCGGCGCAGGCCTCCGTGAGGAAGTTCGGGCAGCCGACATTGCGCGCCGGGTCGACGTTCGCACCTTCAACTCCGTCGACGATGCCGAGACCGAAGAACAGGGACACCCAGTCGAACTTCTCGGTCCCCGGCGCGTCGTCCCGGTAGGTCACGCCGTGCGTGAGGCCGGTGTTGTTGGGGGCGAGGGAGTAGGAAAGGTCGTTCCACGTGATGATCGGGATGATCGTGTCGAGGCGTGGATCGACATCTGCGATCGCGAACTGGATCTGGCCGCCGTAGGAGCCGCCGATCATTCCCACTCGAGGATCGAACCCGTGGTGCCGGCCGTCGTGTCCGCGTCGGTCCCGCCTGACGTAGTCGATGCTCACCGCGTGACCGCTGGTGGTCTCGGCGATGCCCGTCTTCCCGCCGAGGAAGGAGACGAGCTGGCGGCCGGCAACACCGTCGTACGACGGGTCGTCGAGCGAGATCTTGCAGCCGCTGCCACCGAAGCCAAGCCCGGAGTAGGACAAGACGGCGTAGCCGTGGCTCGCACCGAAACGGCCGATGCCCGCCTGGTCGCCCTTGCTGCCACCGAACCCGTTGGTGGTGAGGATGGCGGGCACGCGGTGCGAAGCCGAGGCGGACTTCGGCCGGTAGAGGTCACCGACGATCGTGCAGCTCTGTGGCGGACCGCCCGTCACTGACTCGTTGGGCACCGTCACCGTGAAGGTCAGGGCGGTCACGGTGTAGGAGAGCTGGGCGGCATGTGTCGCGCTGGCGCCGACCAGGGGCAGCGTGAGGGCGCAGACGAGCAACGCGATGCGGGTGCGAATCAAGGACAACCCTTCGTAGGGAGGCCGGGCCTCCACCTCGAGTCTCCCCCCGGGTCGGTGCCGACAACCGGGCCCAGCGTGGGTAACCTCGCTCGCCGTGGACCTGTTCGAGTGGCAAGCCAAGGAGCTGTTCGGCAAATACGCGGTCCCCATCACCCGCCAGGTCGTCGTGACGACCGCTGAGCAGGCCCGCGCTGCCGCCGAGCACCTCGGCGGGCCGGTGATGGTGAAAGCCCAGGTCAAGGCGGGCGGCCGGGGAAAGGCCGGAGGGGTGAAGTACGCCGCGACGCCGGACGATGCCGAGAAGCATGCCCGCGCGATCCTGGGAATGCAGATCAAGGGTCTGACCGTGCACACCGTGCTCATCTCCGAAGCCGCCGACATCGGTGCGGAGTACTACTTCTCCTTCCTTCTCGACCGCGGCAATCGCACTTATCTCGCGATGTGTTCGGCCGAGGGCGGCATGGAGATCGAGCAGCTCGCGGTGGAGAAGCCGGAGGCCCTCGCCCGCGTCCCGGTCGATCCTGTCGCCGGCGTCGACGAGGCCAAGGCGCTCGAGATCGCCGAGAAGGGCGCTTTGCCCGAGAACATCAGGGACCAGGCAGTCGACGTCATCGTCAAGCTGTGGGACGTCTTCATCAGCGAGGAGGCAACCCTCGTCGAGGTCAACCCTCTTGTGCGCACACCCGACGGCCAGGTCCTGGCCCTCGACGGCAAGGTGACCCTCGACGACAACGCCGCGTTTCGGCACGGCGACGTTCACGACGCCTACCGCGACAACTCCGCGACTGACCCGCTCGAGGTGCGCGCCAAGGAGAAGGGCCTCAACTACGTCAAGCTCGAGGGCTCGGTCGGCATCATCGGCAATGGCGCCGGGCTCGTGATGTCGACCCTCGACGTCGTGGCTTATGCGGGCGAGGAGCTCGCCGGCACGGCTGGCAAGGGCGTCCGGCCGGCGAACTTCCTGGACATCGGTGGCGGCGCCTCGGCCGAGGTGATGGCCAACGGCCTCGAGATCGTCCTGTCGGATCCTGCGGTCAAGTCCGTGTTCGTCAACGTGTTCGGAGGCATCACCTCCTGTGACGCCGTGGCCAACGGCATCATCTCTGCTCTCGGACTGCTCGAAGGTCGGGGTGAGGAGCTGACGCGGCCGCTGGTCGTGCGACTCGACGGCAACAACGCCGATGAAGGCCGCCGGATCCTTGCTGAGGCGGGCCATCCCATGGTGGAGCAGGTCGACACCATGGACGGTGCCGCGCGCCGAGCCGCCGAGCTGGCCGCAACCGGAAGTGGTGCCTGATGGCCATCTGGCTGGACGAGAGCAGCAAGGTGATCGTGCAGGGCATCACCGGCTCCGAGGGGACCAAGCACACGCGCCGCATGGTCGCGTCGGGAACCAACGTGGTCGGCGGGGTCAACCCGCGCAAGGCCGGGGCCGATGTCGACGGCATCCCGGTCTTCGCAACTGTCGGTGAGGCCATGAAGGAGACCGGCGCGAACGTCTCCGTGGTGTTCGTCCCGCCGGCCTTCGCCAAGGACGCTGCGATCGAGGCGATCGATGCGCAGATCGAGCTGCTCGTTGTCATCACCGAGGGCATCCCGGTGCAGGACACGGCGTACTTCTTCGCCTACTCCCGCGAGACCGGTCGACTGTCGTCAACCAACGAGCGGAGCTCCACGAGGATCATCGGCCCCAACTGCCCCGGCATCATCTCACCCGGGAAATCCAACGCGGGCATCATCCCCGCCGATATCACCCAACCGGGACGCATCGGCCTGGTCAGCAAGAGCGGCACGTTGACCTACCAGATGATGTATGAGCTTCGTGACATCGGCTTCTCCTCGTGCGTCGGCATCGGCGGCGATCCCGTCGTCGGCACGACCCACATCGACTGCCTTCGCGCGTTCCAGGACGACCCCGAGACCGATGCGATCGTGATGATCGGAGAGATCGGCGGTGACGCGGAGGAACGAGCCGCCGACTTCATCAAGAGCAACGTCACCAAGCCGGTCGTCGGCTACGTCGCGGGGTTCACTGCACCCGAAGGAAAGACGATGGGCCACGCCGGTGCGATCGTGTCGGGATCTTCCGGCACGGCCGCTGCCAAGCAGCAGGCGCTCGAAGCTGTCGGTGTACGCGTCGGCCGCACGCCCAGTGAGGCGGCCGCGTTGATGCGCGAAGCCGCCCGGTCGGCCAACGTCTCGGGGCAGAACAGCTAGCACTCAACTCGACCGACGCGCGGGCGGCGCGGCGACTCGGTTTCGTCGTCGTCGTTTGGGACCGTGGTTGGCGATGACTGATCTTCTGTCGCCACCGCAGCGTGTGCACGAGTCGAGCCGCTACGACGACGAGTCCGTCCCGTCGGTGTGGTGGCGCGGTGCGCTTGCCGCGTTGTGGGCGGTGTCGGTGGGTGTCGCGACGTTGCTCGTCGTCGTGCTGGTCGCATGGGCGGCCGACTCGCGCGCCGGGGCAAGTGCTGGCGACGCGATCCGCGCCGCCCTGCAGCTGTGGCTGGTCGCGCATCGGGTTCCCCTCGCGGTCAGCGGCGGCAGCATCGCGATCGCGCCGCTGCTGCTGACGTTGGGCCTCGCCTTCCTGTTGGCCCGGGCGGCGGCTGCGCTGGCGCGCGGCCAGGACGTCGCGGACCTTGCCGGTGTCGGCACCATCGCGCTGGCCGTCGGACTGCCCTATGCAGGCCTCGCGACGTTCGTAGCCGCTGCGGCTCACTCACCGGAGGTGAGCCCGGCTCCGGCCGTCGCGTTGGGCGGCGGGCTCGTGCTGGGCTGCCTGGCTGCGGGATGGGGTGCCGCCCGTGGCGCGGGAATGGTCCGTGCCGCCTGGGAGGCCGTCCCCCGGATCGTGCGCGCGCCACTCGCGGCGGGGGCCGCGGCGCTCGCCGTACTGATGGCGGGGGCGACCCTGCTGCTGTTGGCGGCGCTGGCCTCCCACGGTGCGCAGGCGGCCCACAGCGTGACTGTGCTGGGTGGGGGACTGGTCGCCGGCGCCGCTGTTGTCGCACTCGACGTCGCGTTGCTTCCGAACGCCGCCGTCTGCGCACTCGGCTACCTGACCGGTCCTGGCTTCACCGTCGGGTCCGGTTCGTCGGTCACCCTCGTTGCGGCACACCCGGGCACCGTGCCGTCGCTGCCGCTCATGGCCGCCCTGCCGCACGGCCCGGCGTCCGTCGTGGTCGAGCTGGCCGGGATCGCGCTCCTCGTCGGTGCCGGCGTGTTGGCAGCGTGGCTCGTTGCCCGGGAAGGCGAGCCGCTGTTGCGCACCATGGGACTCGCATCGTTGGCCGGCGTCGGGGCGGGTGCCCTCGCCGCGGTCCTGGCGGCGCTGGCCGGCGGCCCGGCCGGACCGGGCCGGATGGCGGCCGTCGGCGTCTCGCCGTGGCAGCTCGGCCTCGTCGTCGCCGGCGAGGTGGCGGTCGTGGCTTGCGGCGCCGCCGGCGCACTCACCTGGCGGCGCGGCCGCTAGAGGCTAGATCGCCACGGCGGTGCGGAAGTCGTCCTGACACTGCTGTCGGTCGGACGAGGTCGGGGCGTTGCTCAGGCAGTCGCGCAGCTTCTGGATGTCGGTCTTGTGGTGCAGGAAGAACACGCCGGCGATCGCGATGATGACCACGCTGAGGGCGAGGGCGATCCCGCCGGTGATCGCACCGGCCAGCGCCATGCCACCGTTGCTGGCCTCGCCTCGGGCCGCCCGCTTGCGTCCGATGACGCCGAAGATCAGCCCGAGCAGTCCCAGGACGATCCCGCCGATCAGAGTCCAGAAGCTGAGCAGACCCAGAATGCCGAGCACCAGCGCAGCGGTACCCATCCCGTTGCGGGGCTGGGCATACCCGGGTTGGGCATACCCGGGTTGGGCAGAGACGGGCTGGCCGTACGCCGGTGCCGCATATGCCGAGGGCGGCGCAACGGGCCGCTCGGGCGACGGTCCCGTCGGCGTCGCATAGGGCTCCTCCGGCGGCTCCTGAGTCATGGCTCGTCCCCTTCCCGGCGGGGCGTGCACGGTAACCCGGCAACGCTCCACCAGCGGGCGCGGGGCGCTATCGTGGCGAGGTCTTCCCCGGGCCCCCTTTGTCCGCGCCGCCGATCGAGGAGACCGCCCTGCCTGCCCGGCTCGCCGTCCTCGTCTCGGGGGCCGGCACCAACCTTCAAGCGCTGCTCGACGCGTGTGCCGACCCGGCCTACGGCGCGACGGTCGCGGTGGTCGGGGCGGACCGCGACGGCATCGAGGCGTTGGTCCGGGCCGAGCGGGCGGGAGTCCCGACGTTCTCGCTGCGGGTCTCGGACTTCCCGGACCGCGCGGCCTGGGACCAGGCATTCGCCGACGAGGTCGCCAAGTATGAACCGACACTTGTCGTCTCCGCCGGCTTCATGAAGCTCGCCGGTGCCGCGTTCCTGGACAGGTTCGGCGATCGCTACATCAACACGCACCCCGCTCTCCTGCCGTCGTTCCCGGGGATGCACGGTGCCCGAGACGCGCTCGACTACGGCGTGAAGGTGACCGGCTGCACCGTGTTCATCGTCGATGCCGGCGTGGACACCGGCCCGATCATCGGCCAGGCCGTTGTCGATGTGCGTGATGATGACGACGAGTCCTCGCTGCACGAACGCATCAAGGACGTGGAGCGCCAGCTCCTCGTCGACGTCGTCGGGCGGATGGCGCGCGACGGTTGGCAGGTCTCCGGCAGAAAGGTCCATCTCAGGTGAGCAAGCGACCCATCAGGCGAGCGTTGGTCAGTGTCTACGACAAGACCGGACTGACCGAGCTCGGTGCAGCGCTGGCCGCGGCGGGGGTCGAGGTGGTCTCGACCGGCTCGACAGCGGCACGACTGCGCGACGCGGGCGTCGCAGTCACACCCGTCGAGGAGCTGACGGGATTTCCCGAGTGTCTCGACGGCCGGGTCAAGACGTTGCACCCCAAGGTGCATGCCGGAATCCTTGCCGACCTTCGCCTCGAGTCGCACGCCCAACAGCTGAAGGACCTCGGCGTCGCGCCGTTCGACCTCGTCGTCGTCAACCTCTATCCGTTTGCGGACACGGTCGCGTCCGGCGCCACCCCGGACGAGTGCGTCGAGCAGATCGACATCGGTGGTCCGTCGATGGTGCGGGCTGCGGCCAAGAACCACCCCTCGGTCGCCGTTGTCGTCGATCCGGCCGGCTACGACGAGGCGATCGAAGCGGTGCACGACGGCGGCTTCACCCTGGCGCAACGCAAACGGCTCGCCGCCAACGCATTCGCCCACACGGCGGCCTACGACGTGGCGGTGGCATCGTGGTTCGCGTCCGCCTACGCGCCCGATGACGTCGCGCTGGAGTCCGGCTGGCCTGATGTCATGGCCGGGGTCTACGAGCGGGCGGACGTCCTGCGTTACGGCGAAAACCCGCACCAGCGCGCGGCCCTCTTCCGCAA
Organism: Frankiaceae bacterium; assembly: GCA_030840615.1. Classification (GTDB taxonomy): domain Bacteria; phylum Actinomycetota; class Actinomycetes; order JAFAQI01; family JAFAQI01; genus JAFAQI01. The sequence continues at coordinate 7,139 of JAVEEE010000489.1, forward strand.
CTCGTCGAGCGTCGACGGTCTGGCGCAGGCGACGCAGCTGCACGGCAAGCAGATGTCCTACAACAACTACGTCGACACCGACGCGGCCCTGCGGGCAGCCAACGATTTCCGCGCCACCTGTGTCTCCATCATCAAGCACGCCAACCCCTGCGGGATCGCGGTCGGTGCCGACATCGCCGAGGCGCATCGCAAGGCGCACGCCTGCGATCCGGTGTCGGCGTTCGGGGGCGTCATCGCCACCAACCGGCCGGTGTCGGTCGAGATGGCCCAACAGGTGGCCGAGGTGTTCACCGAGGTGATCGTCGCTCCCGACTACGAGCCGGGCGCCGTCGACATCCTGAGCCGCAAGCCTTCGATCCGGGTGCTGCAGACCACTGGGCACGGTGGACGCGGCATCGAGCTGCGGCAGATCTGCGGCGGCCTGGTCGTCCAGAGCGCCGACGACGTGACAGCACCCGGGGACGATCCCGCCGCGTGGACGCTGCAATGCGGGGAGGCGGCGGACAGCGCGCTGCTCGACGATCTCGAGTTCGCCTGGCGGGCGTGTCGATCGGTGAAGTCCAACGCGATCCTGCTCGCGAGTGCGGGCGCCACGGTCGGCATCGGCATGGGTCAGGTCAACCGCGTCGACTCGGCGCGGCTGGCGGTCAGCCGGGCCGGCGATCGGGCCAAGGGCTCCGTCGCCGCGAGCGATGCCTTCTTCCCCTTCGCCGACGGCTTGCAGGTGCTGGTCGACGCCGGCGTCCGCGCGATCGTCGAGCCCGGTGGCTCGGTGCGCGACGACGAGGTCGTCGCGGCGGCCAAAGTGGCGGGCGTCACGCTCTACTTCACTGGCACGCGGCACTTCTTCCACTGAGAGGACCCATGACCGCACGACTGCTGCCGGGCACGCCGGTCGCTCAGGCCGTTTTCGACGACCTCGCGCCGCGGATCAAGGCCCTGGCCGGTGCCGGCCGGCCGCCCGGTCTCGGGACGATCCTCGTCGGCGACGACTCGGCGAGTGCCGGCTACATCCGGATGAAGCAGGAGCGGGCTGTCGAGCTCGGGCTCACCGCCCCGCACCTGCACCTGCCCGAGGACTCGACTCAGGCCGACCTCGTCACGGCCATCCGCACGTTCAACGACGACCCGTCCGTCGACGCGATGCTGGTGCAGCATCCGACGCCGCCCCAGATCGACTTCGAAGCTGCGTTGCTCGAGATGGATCCGGACAAGGACGTCGACGGGCTGCACCCGACCAACATGGGGCGGCTCGCGCTGGGCATGCCGGGTCCGGTGCCGTGTACCCCGGCCGGCATCGAAGCCCTGCTCGCGTTCCACGAGATCCCGGTTTCGGGCCGGTCCGTCTGCATCCTCGGACGAGGTACGACGCTCGGCCGGCCGCTGGCGCTACTGCTCACGCAGAAGCGGCCGACGGCCAACGCCGCCGTGACCGTGGTGCACACCGGGGTGCCCGACTGGGCGGACTACACCCGGCGGGCGGAGATCGTCATCGCGGCGGCGGGTGTGCCCGGCATCCTCCAGCCTCAGCACATCAGTCCCGGTGCCGTGGTCGTCGGCGGCGGCGTGCGCTACGAAGGCAAGCGGCTGCTGCCCGATGTCGACGAGTCGTGCGCCGAGGTGGCCGCGGCCATCACGCCGCGACTCGGCGGTGTGGGCCCGACGACCGTCGCGATGCTCTTCCGCAACTGCATCGAGGCGGCAGAACGCCGCAGCGCCTAACCAGCGCGGCGAACCTGCTCGTCGCCGGTCGGGATCGGGCGCACGACGCCGAGTGCGATCACCTCGTTGGCCAGCCGGCCGCGCCGGTTGACACCTTCTGCGATGCGGAACTTCTGGTAGAGCCGCAGCAGATGCTGCTTCACCGCGGCTTCGGTCACCACGAGCTCGTCGGCGATGTCCTTGGCGGCCGCAGGTGCGACGAACGCTTCATGCCGCAACGCCGGCCGGCACAGCGCGGCGAGCACCTCGACCTCACGCCGGGTGAGG
>JAVEEE010000510.1 GCA_030840615.1 Frankiaceae bacterium
GAGTGGAGGCTCCTGCAGCAGGATGCCGACGGTGTAGCCCGGAGAAAGGAGCGCGTCGCCGTTGGACGCGGTGTCGAGCCCCGCCATGATCTTGAGGACGGTCGACTTTCCCGCGCCGTTGGGACCGACGACGCCGATCTTCGCCCCCGGAAGGAAGGCGAGCGTGACGTTGTCGAGGATGAGCTTGTCGCCAACGGCCTTGCGGACGTTGCGCATCGTGTAGATGTACTGCGCCATGCCCTCCAGACTACGGACGCCGGCGGCGGGGGGTCGCCACGCTCAAGCCGCGCTGTCCGCGGCCACTCGGTCCGGCTCGTCCCAGGCGTTCGTCGGCTGGCCCGGAACGGCGTCCGCCGTGGGGGTCGCATCGATGGCCACGGGCTCGAGCTCGCGCGTCGGCCGGGTCAGGTCGGTGATGTAGCGCGCCAGGTCTGGCCCGACCGCCCACGCATCGACCTCGTAGGCCTGTCGCCTGGGTCCGCCATGGGAGTCGTCGTACTCCCGGAATGTCAGTCGACCGTGGACGAGCACGGTGTCGCCCTTGCGCAGGCTTTTCGCGACGTTGTCGGCGAGCTGCCGCCAGCACACGACTGACATGTAGACCGGGTCGGTGTTGACGAAGTCGTTGCGGCTCCGGTCGAAGCGGCGCCCGCTCGACGCGATGCGGAACTTCGTCATGTGCAATCCCCCCGCGGTCACGCGATAGATCGGGTCAGCGACGAGATTGCCCTGCATCTGGATCTGCGGCTCCATGCCGGCTCCTTCCGTGGGTCGGCCCACCGTCGCGGACTCACCCGGCGACGGCCACCGGCATACCTCCGTCTGTGGATGCCGGTGGGCATGTGGAAGTCTCTGCGGCCATGGACGACTTCAAGGGCAGGACCGCGCTGGTCACCGGCGCTACCCGCGGCATCGGCTTGGGCATCGCGGCCGAGATCGTCGCTCGCGGCGGCAACGTCTGCATCACGGCGCGCAAGCCGGACGAGCTCGAGGAAGCGGTCAAGACGCTCGATCCCGACGGCAGCGGCCGCGCGATCGCGGCCCGCGGCAGCGCGGACGACGCGGAGCACCAGGTGGCGGCGGTCGAGCTCGTCATGGAGCAGTTCGGCCGGCTCGACTTCCTCGTCAACAATGCGGCGGTCAACCCGCAGTACGGCCCGATGATGGAGGCCGACCTCGGCGCGGTCCGCAAGGTGTTCGAGGTCAACGTCACCGCGGTCCTGGCCTGGACCCAGCAGGCGTGGCGCGCCTGGATGCAGGCCAACGGCGGTGCGGTGCTCAACGTCGCGTCCGTCGGCGGGCTGCGGGCGGGCTCACCGATCGGCGCCTACAACGCGAGCAAGGCCGCGCTCATCCACCTCACCCGGCAGCTCGGCATGGAGATGGGGCCGAACGTGCGGGTCAACGCCATCGCACCGGCCGTCGTGAAGACGAAGTTCGCCCGGGCGCTCTACGAGGACCGCGAGGACGAGGTCGCGTCGCACTATCCGCTGAAACGCCTCGGTACGCCGGAGGACACCGCCAAGCTCGCCGCGTTTCTGCTCTCCGACGACGCATCGTGGATCACCGGCGAGACCGTGACGATCGACGGCGGCATCATGGTCGCGGGCGGCGTGTGAGGTGAGCGCACCACGCGCCGCGCTGATCACCGGCTCGGCGTCGGGGATCGGCGCCGCCGTCGTCCGGCGGCTGGCCGGCGAGGGGTTCCGCGTGGTCGTCAACTCCGTGACGTCCGTCGGGGCCGGTCGCGCACTCGTCGACGAGCTCGGTGGTGACGTCGCGCATTACGTGCAGGCCGATATAGCTGTCCTTGCGGACGCGCAGCGACTCGTGGCCGAGACCGTCGAGCGGTTCGGCCAGCTCGACGTGCTCGTCAACAACGCCGGCACCACGCAACGCATCCCGCACGACGATCTCGAAGCCGCGACGCCCGACGTCTTCCGGCATCTGTTCGACGTCAACGTCGTCGGCGCATGGCAGACCACGGTCGCGGCGATGCCGCACCTGAAGGCGACCGGTGCCGGCTCCGTTGTCAACGTCTCGTCGCTGGCCGGGGTGCGGGCGACCGGTTCGTCGATCCCCTACGCCGTCAGCAAGGCCGCGCTCAACCACCTGACCCGGCTGCTCGCCAACGTCGTCGGGCCGGAGGTGCGGGTCAACGCCGTCGCACCGGGCCTGGTCGACACTCCGTGGACCGCGGACTGGGACGACATCCGCACCCTGGTCACGGCGATGGCGCCGGCCCAGCGGTCCGGTCAGCCGGACGACATCGCCGAGGTCGTGCTGAGCCTGGTGCGCTCGGCGTACGTCACCGGCGAGGTCTGGGTCGTCGACGGCGGCATGCACCTTCGCTGACCCGGGCCGCCGCCCGGGAACTCAACCGGCGTGGAGGATGAACTGCTGCCAGCCGCGGTGGTCGACAGCGTCGAGCCAGATGGGGTCGCCGGGCGGGCGCTCGACGGAGTTGATGCCGACTGAATCCGGGCCGGCCGGGTCGGCGAGGTCCATGAGCAGCGTCAACGGGACGCCACGGTCGAGCAGGTGCATGACGGGGGAAGTCGTCATTGCAGCCTCCAGGTGTGGGCTGGGTGGGTGCCAGCGCGAAATGGGAACTACACCCGTGTAATTCGGCTCCCCCGGCCAGCGGCTTGAGCCCTTTTGCGGCTCAGTTCTCCCGGTTGCGCACGCGGTCCGCGATGCGCACGCCGGCCGCAACCGCCTCTTCCCCGACACCACGCAGCAGCCGGGTCAGCGCGTCGGCCGACTCCTCGAACTTCTGCCGGTAGGCCGTGGCCGCATCCCGCGCGTCGTCGCGCACCGACGCCTGGTCGTCGTCCTCCCGTCGCGGGTAGTCGCCCGCGAGGATCGACTGGTAGTCCCCGCTGTCGACCCAGTGGCGGAGCTCCGCGGCGCGGACCGCCGACAGCGGGTGCAGCCGTCCCTCGAGGTGGATCAGCTTCAGCACGCCGTCGCGCAGGCTGCCGGTGGCGTCGTACTCCCGGGCCTGCTCGAGGAACGACGCGATGTCCATCTCGTCGATCGCACTGCCGCCGGCCATCTTCATCTGGGCCCGCAGCGCGGCGGCAGGATCCTGGCCGGCGAGGAGCCCGGCGCGGTCGCAAGACAGCTCGGACTTGCGATACCACTCCTCCAGCGCCGCGAGCAGTGCACGCAGGCCGAAGTAGCCGACCGGCAACCAGAAGACGCGGCGCGACAGTCGCAGCAGATGGTCGAGCATCGTGCGGTAGACCGCGTGGCCGGACAGGATGTGGCCGAGCTCGTGGCCGACGACGAACCGCAGCTCCTCGTCGTCGAGCAGGTCGACGAGTCCACTGCTGAGCACGAGGAACGGTTGGTCCAACCCCAACGTCATGGCACGCGGCACGGGGTCGAGAACGACGTAGGCCTCCGGAGCCGTCGGCAGGTCGAGGATCTGCGCGCCGTCGACGACCAGTCCATGCACGCGCGGGAACTGCCGCTCGCCTACTCGGACCGTCGACGCGAGGTAGACGAGCCGGTGGCTGCGCTCGCGCAGCAGCCCGGACAACCACTTGAGCATCTCGTCGAAGCCGCGCACCTGCCGCAGCGCCGCGAGTGCGGTGCGGTCGGCCGGGTGCTCATAAGCCCGCGAGCTGATGCCCGGCAAGCGAACCCGCTGCCGGTCGACGCCGCCGTTGTCGGTGCTCATCAGCGGCACGGTACGCCGAAGGGCAGCCTCCAGACACCCATCCCCGACATTCGGGCCCCAGCGACCGGTTCGTCGGGCAGACTGCCTGTCCGACGTGGAGGTGAGTCAGCATGCAGATAACCGGACGCCGTGCGATGTGGATGGGCGTGGTGATGGCCGGGGCGATCACCGCGATGCCGGCGTCCGCTGTCGAGCCGTTCGGCGCCGCAGTGCGCGCCACCAGGGACGGCTGCGTCAACAGCAACACCGTGCTCGACTCCCACGGCGACCGCCATGGCTTCATCATCTGTAGTAGGAACAGCTCATCCGGTCTCTACTACGTCTCAGCGGCCGGCGGCGCCACGACCTGGTCACTCGACCGGGTAGGCCCGAGTGGATACCTGCTCGCGGCGACGGACGACGGGACCGCGGCCTATGCGGTCTACGACGCGAACGATGGCAACGGGGACAGCACCTACCTCGTCAAACGCAGCCGGAGCGGCGCGACGAGCAGGCGCGTCCTGTCGCGTGACGTTGCCGCCAGCTCGGCATCCATCGTCGCGCGAAACGGCCAGTGGTGGGCGGTCTGGTCGCAGTACACCAAGGACTCGGGGGCCTACCTCTGCCACTTCCTGTTTCAGAGCAGAACTATCGGCGGCTGGCACGGCAAGCAACCGCTGCACCGCTGTGGGCACGACCCCTCCCTGACGTTCGGCTCCAATGGCTCGCCGATGCTGGCGTCGGGGCACCAAGCCTATGAGGAGGGCGGTGATATCGAGCTCTCGAGGTGGAAGAGCGGCGGGTGGACCAAGCCGCGCAAGCTCAACCGCAAGGAGTTCGGGCGCCAGCCCTTCCTCGACCGGACCGGCCACGTCACGCGAGTGGCATGGTTCCACCAGACCGAGAACTTTGCCTACGACGTCATGCTCGTGACCAAGAGGGATGGCGGCTCCTGGCGTCGCAAGCACTTCACTCGACAGGTGGCGTTCGACGACTATGTCCAGACTCGCCCACCGATGATCACCGTGTCCGGCGGAAACGTGTTCGTCGGCTGGAACACAGTCAAGCCGAACAACAAGGAAGAGGCGCACATCGCGGCGCGGGACAGCAATGGCACGTGGACGTCG
>JAVEEE010000514.1 GCA_030840615.1 Frankiaceae bacterium
GGCTGTCGTCGGTGGGTCGCGTCGTACCCGGCGTCGAGCTGCAGGTGCGGGACGAGGGCAGTGCGCTGCTGCCGTCCGGCAGACCGGGGCTGCTGTTCCTGCGCGGCGAGCAGGTGTCGGGGGAGTACGTCGGCTCGTCGGGAGTCGACGGCGACGGGTGGTTCGCCACCCGCGACCGCGGCTGGGTCGACGCGGACGGCTATCTGTTCATCGAGGGTCGGGCCGACGACACGATCATCCGTGGTGGCGAGAACATCGCGCCGGCGGAGATCGAGGACGTGCTCGCAGAACACCCGTCGGTCACGGAAGCCGCGGTCGTCGGCATCCCGGACGACGAGTGGGGACAGCGCGTCGCCGCCGTCGTCGTGCTGGCCGGCGGTGCAACCGCCGACGCCGACGAACTGCGGGCGTGGGTGCGTGCGCGGCTGCGATCGTCGAGGACTCCTGACGTCGTCACCTTCCGCGCCGAGCTGCCGCGAACCGACACCGGCAAGTTGTTGCGGCGCAGCCTCCTGTCCGAGCTCGGGTCGTGACCGGCGAGCCTGCCGTGCTGCCCGCGGCCACACGGCGGCCGCAGCAGCAGACGCCCCCGCGCCGACGCGGTTCGGTGCGCCGGTCGTCGCATATCGGCGTTCGCTGGTCCGACGCGACGGCCGACTCGAGCTCCGAGCTGCTCGTGCACGGTGCGGTGCAGGACGCGGTCACTGATGCCGACGGCATCGGACAAGTGGCCGATGCGGCGACGGTGGACTGCGGCATCGGTCCCGACCGGACGGTCACCTTCATCACCGCTGACCCGGACGAGCCGCGGTTGCGGACGCTGGTGGGTCACGGGGCGCGCAACGGCTGGCGCGCCGCGGCGCGCGGCATCGTCGGTGCCGACTCGTTGTTGGGCACCGTGCTGGACGACGTGCCGATCGCGGTGATGTTGTCGTCGTACGGCGCTCTTCGGCAGGGTTCCCTGGACGTGACGTCGGTGCGGCCGCTGATGTTGCACATGCGCGACCTCTGCGCCGGCTGGGCGCACGACGCCACTCCGATGCGCAGACTCGACGCCGGCGACGAGATGGCGTTGCCGGGCGTGGTCCTTGCGCCCGTTGACCAGCAGACCGATCCGCTTGCCGCCGAGGCCCGGCCACCGATGGTGGCGGGCGAGGTGAGGCGCGCCCGTCGTCTCGACGTCACACCGGGCAAACGCGTGCGCATCGACGCGACGTTCCGGGACACGTGGCGGGATCCGGGCGGGCGTGAAGGCATCCTGCACGAATACGTGCTCACCGCGGCGCTCGATGGCTACGGCGTCGTCGCGTCGATCCACGCCGAGCCGCGGGTGCTGCCTTATCGCGAGTGTTCCCTGGCGGCCGCGTCGTCGCAACAGCTGGTCGGCCGGCACATCGAGGAGGTGGCGGATGCGGTGCGCGCGGCCGCCGGCACGAGCACCTGCACGCATCTCGACGACCTGCTGCGGTCACTCGTCGCCGTACCCGCCCTGGTAACGTCCTTCTCCGTAGGCGGATACGGACGTGCACCACGTCCGGGAGCGGATGACTGATGGACCTTCGGCTGACCGAGGAGCAGCAGCAGCTCGTCGAGGCGTTCGCGTCGCTCTACGCCGACGCGGCCCCATCTGACCGGGTCCGCAGTGCCGAACCCGGCGGCCACCTGCCCGAGCTGTGGGACCGACTCGTCGCGACTGGCGCCGTCGAGATGGCGGTCCCCGAAGACGCGGGTGGCGGTGGCGCGAGCCTGCTCGACCTGGCGCTGGTCGCCGAGCAGCACGGTCGCGCCGTCGCGCCGGCGCCGCTCATCGAGGCACAGGTCGCGGGGCGGCTGCTGAGCCGCCTGCCCGCGGGCGCCGACGCGCTCGCCGGCGTCATCGCCGGCAACCGGCTCGTCACAGTCGGCGTACGGCCGGCCCGCGACGGTGTCGCGACGCTCGTACCGGGCGGTGCCGTGGCCGACGCGATTGTCGCTCTCGACGAGGACCGGCTCGTGCTGGTCCCGGTGCCGGAGGGCACCCGGCACGTGGTCAACACCGGCGCGATGCCGCTGGCCGACATTGCGATCGGCGCTGACGCGACGGAGCTTGCGACCGGTGCCGACGCGCTGGCGGCCTATGCCATCGCGCTCGACGAGTGGCGGGTACTGACGGCGGGGGCACTGGTCGGCATCGCGCAGCGTGCGCTGGAGATCGGCGTCGCCTACGTCAAGGAGCGGCACGCGTTCGGTCAGCCGATCGGTGGCTTTCAAGCCGTGGCACACCGCCTCGCCGACCGCGCGACGGAAGTCGACGGCGCACAGCTGCTCACGCGCGAGGCGGCGTGGGCGGCGGCGGAGGACCCGCAGCGGGCGCCCGAGCTGGCGGCGATGGCGTTCGGGTTCGCGGCCGACACCGCGCGGGACACCACCTACTACGCGCTGCATTTCCACGGCGGTTACGGCTTCATGCTGGAGTACGACGCCCAGCTCTACTTCCGCCGCGCTCGCGCATGGGCAGGTGTGCTCGGCGAACCGCGCGACGCCTATCGACGGGTGAGCGATCTCCGCTACGCAGCAGTGGGGGCCTGACATGGACTTCCGGCTGGGCGACAAGAGCGAGGTCCTGCGCAAGGAAGCGCGTGAGTTCCTGCGCGAGGTGCTGACCCCGGAGATGGTCGAGGAGTGCTATCGCACCGGCGTGATGCACAACGTCGAGTTCACCAAAGCGATGCGCGACAAGGGTTGGCTCGCACCGGGCTGGCCGGTCGAATACGGCGGTCAGGGACGAGATCCGATCGAGATCCTCGCGCTGTCGGAAGAGATGGCGCGCGCAGGTGCCCCGACCTACGGCATCGGGACGACGATGATGATCGCCTGGGTCATCAACATGGTCGGCACCGAGGAGCAGAAGCGCGAGATCCTGCCCAAGGCTCTCGCCGGCGACATCGTCATTGCGCTCGGCTTCACCGAGCCGGAGAACGGCTCCGACGCCGCCGCTGCTGCGACCCGGGCCGTGCAGTCCGACGAGGGCTGGACCATCAACGGGTCGAAGATGTTCACGACCAACGCGCACATCGCGGACTACGTGTTCATGCTCGCGCGCACCGATCCAGACGCGCCGAAGCACCGCGGGCTGACGACGTTCCTCGTGCCGATGAAGCAGGAAGGTGTCGAGGTGCAGCCGGTGTTCACGCTCTCCGGCGAGCGCACCAACATCACCTTCTACAACGACGTCTTCGTCAGCGACCAGTGGCGGATCGGTGAGGTCAACGCTGGCTGGCGCGTGATGAGTGTGGCGTTCGAGCGCGAGCACTCGGCCGCGTTCGTCGGCGAGCAGGAGCGCCTGCTCGACCACGTCGTCGCCTGGGCCCGCGAGACGCCCGGCGAGGACGGCCTGCCCCGCATCGAGGAGGCCGGTGTGCGCGAGCGGATCGGCCGGGCCGCGACCGAGATCGAGGTCAGTCAGCTGCTGCAACGACGCACCGCGTGGATGTCGACGGTCGATCTGCCTACGCACATGAAGGGCTCGATGTCCAAGCTGTTCAGCTCGGAGCGACTGGAGCGACAGGCGGCCGACTTCGTCGAGATGCTGGGTCCGGACGGTGTGCGCGGCCGGGGAGACCCGACGGCACCTGCCAACGGCGAGATCGAGCATGCACTGCGGCACTCGAAGGGCACGACCATCTACGCCGGCACGAGCGAGATCCAGCGCAACATCATCGCCCAGCACGAGCTCGGGCTTCCGCGGCCAAAGTAATGAGGAGCGCTCCACATGAGTGACGCTGTCATCGTCTCCGCGTGCCGCACGGCCATCGGGACGGCGTTCAAGGGAACGCTGACCGAGACGACGGCCTTCGACCTCGCCGACGCCGTCGTCGCCGAGTCGCTCGCGCGCACCGGCCTCGGCCCGGCGGACGTGGACGACGTGATCCTCGGCGAGACGATGTATGGCGGCGGCGACATCGCCAGGCACACGGCCATCACAGCCGGCCTCATCGACGTGCCCGGGCTCGCGCTCAACCGGCACTGCGCGTCCGGACTCGCCGCGGTCAGCACGGCTGCCGCGAACATCCGCGCCGGCATGGACTCCGTCGTCATCGCCGGCGGCACTCATTCGATGTCCACCGGGCCGCGTTCGTCCTTCCGGACGCCGGGGACGCAGGACTGGCAGGACTGGTGGATCTCTCCGAGCCATCCGGACCGCGCAGACGCCCCCAACCGCGACATGTCCATCACGGTCGGGTGGAACGCTGCGGTGGAGGCAGGCGTCAGTCGTGACGAGATGGACCAGTGGGCCTTCGACTCGCACCGTAAAGCGGTGGCTGCGATCGACGAGGGCCGGTTCGCCGACGAGATCGTGCCGCTCAAGGTGACGCGCACCGACGGCACGCCGGTCACGTTCGACACCGACGAGCACCCGCGGCGCAACTCCACGCTGGACAAGCTCGCGTCGCTGCCACCGCTGCACCCGGAGATCGACGGCTTCAGCATCACGGCCGGCAACTCCGCGGGTCTGAACGACGGCGCTGCCGCGCTCGTCGTGACGTCTGACGATGTTGCTCGCGCGAAGGGCCTGCCGGTGCTCGGCGTCGTACGGTCGTGGGCGTCTGTCGGTGTCGACCCGGCCATCACCGGGCTGGCGCCGGTCAAGGTGATCCCCAAGGCGCTCGATCGCGCCGGGCTGGCGGTCGGCGATGTCGACCTGTTCGAGATCAACGAGGCGTTCGCGGCGCAGTGCGTCGCAACGGTCAAGCTCCTCGGGATCGATCCGGCGCTTGTCAACCCGAGCGGCAGCGGCTGCAGCCTCGGCCACCCGATCGCCGCGACCGGCGCGCGGATGCTGACGACGCTCGTGCATGAGCTGCGCCGTCGCGGTGGCGGCATCGGTGTCGCGGCGATGTGCGCCGGCGGCGGCATGGGATCGGCGCTCGTCCTGGACGTTCCCGCGCCCTGACGGCTGCGCCCGACACCCGGCGTCCGGACTAGAGATCGTCGCGTCGATGCACGACTCGGCCGGCGAGCACCGTCGCCGCGACGTGATCGGCGCGTGGGTCCGCGAGCATCTCGGCGAGCGGCATGGTCAGTAGGCATAGGTCGGCGGGATCGCCCACCGCGACCCGGCGCGGCCGACCGCCGGGATCGAGCGGGTTGCCGAGGAACAGGTCCAGCCCACGGCGCGCCGCGACCCGCTCGCGCCCGTTGACGGTGGTGCCGCTGCTGGTACGCCGGCTCACGGCAGCAGCAATCGCCGCCCACGGGTCTGGTCTCCCGTAAGGCGCGTCGGTGCCGGCCGCGACCCGCACGCCGGCGTCGATCAGCGAGCCGCAGCGGTAGAGCAGGTCGTGATCCGCCGGCTCGACATCGGCGAGGTAGTCGTCGCCGCGCTCCGCGATGAAGTGTGGCTGCGTGACAACCGTGACTCCACCGCGGACGAGCTCGTCGTCGAGCTCGGGCGGGAGGATCCCGGCGTGCTCGAGCCGGTCACCTGGTCTAGGCCCGCAGTCAAGCAGGGCTGCGATGGCGAGCACCGTCTCGGCGCGTGAAGTGCAGTGCAGCGCGACCGGTCGGCCCGCCCCGTGCGCGGCGCGCACCTCCGCGGCGAGCGCGTCCGGATCGAGGCCGCGCAGCTCGTCGACGAGGATCTTCCACGGCACCCCGGCCGAGCCCGGGTCGATCAGCGAGGCGCCGAGCAGCACGAGTCGCTGCGGCAGTGGCCCGGCCTGGTGAGCCTCCCGCAGCGCGGCCGTCTGTGCCGGGTCGAGTCGCGGCGTCGCGTCCGTCACGCCGGTGACCCCGACCGACGCGAGCTGTCGACCAACGGCCCCGAGGTCGGGAAGATCTGTCTCCGCGCGGGGAAGCAGGTGGTCACCGCGGACGAGCCGCCCGGTCGCACGACCATCGGTGTCGCGTTCGACCGCGGGATCCGAGGAGTCGAGCAGGCCGGTCGCCGCGAGTGCCGCCGAGTTGAGGAACCAGACCGCGCCTGAGCGGTGCTGCACCCGAACCGGCACCGTGTCGACCATCCCGTCGAGCGCGTCGCGATCGAGGTC
>JAVEEE010000517.1 GCA_030840615.1 Frankiaceae bacterium
TTGATCGTCGAGCCGGGCACGCGGCTGGCGGCGCGAGTCGGCCGCGGCGAGCTGCCGATGCCGGACGACGATGTCCTCGCTGACCGCTACGCGATGGCCGATGAGACGTTGCGCGCCGCCGGCTTCGGTTGGTACGAGGTGTCCAACTGGTCCCGCTCGCCCGCCGCCCGGTCGGCGCACAACCTGGCCTACTGGACCAGCGCCGACTGGTGGGGTGTCGGCCCCGGTGCGCACAGCCATGTCGGTGGCATGCGGTGGTGGAACGTCAAACACCCCACGGCCTACGCCGACCGCCTCCGCGCCGGTACGTCGCCGGCCCATGCCCGCGAGCTGCTCGACCCGACAGCACGGCGCAGCGAGGACGTGATGCTGCGCGTCCGGCTCGCCGAGGGTTTGCCGCTCGACGTCCTCAGCGACCGCGGCCGTCGCGAGGCCAAGGAGGTCTGCGCGGACGGCCTGTTCGAGCCCGTGCCGTACGCCGGCGGACGTGGCGTCCTGACGTTGCGGGGGCGGTTGCTGGCCGACGCCGTCGTACGCCGGCTCGTCGACTGACATCCGGGGGGTCGCCCCTCCTGGCCGCGGAATGCCTGACCCGATGAGCGGCGTTCCCTGCACATGGGAATCTTCCGGCTCAACCACGCGGTGCTCTACGTTCGCGACCTCGACCAGAGTGTGCGCTTCTACTCCGACGTGCTTGGGTTCGAGCGCCTCGACGAGATGACCCCCGAAGGCTTCCACGGGGCGGCGTTCCTGCGCGCTCCCGGATCGACCAACGACCACGACCTCGGCCTTTTCGAGATCGGCTCGTCCGCCGGTTCGTCTCTCGCCGGCCGGCAGACCGTCGGTCTCTACCACCTCGCGTGGGAGGTCGACACCCTCGACGAGCTCGAGGCGACCGCCCAGCGCCTGTCGGCCGCCGGTGCCCTTGTCGGCGCTTCCGACCACGGCACCACCAAGAGCCTCTACGGCAAGGACCCCAACGACCTCGAGTTCGAGATCGTCTGGCTCATCCCCGCCGACCTGCTCGACGACGCGGCGCGTGACAAGCGAAAGAGAATCTCGCCGCTCGACCTCCCGAAGGAGAAGGCGAAGTACGGCGCGCAGACCCGCGGCGGCGTCGGCGTCTCGATAGCCGGCTGAGATCTGCTCAGGTCACGTCGCGGCGCTGGAACAGCGTCGTCGCGAGAGCGAACAGCACCGCGATGTAGGCGCTCAGCGTGATGCCGGCGCGCAGTGTCGAGAGAGTGACCGGGTCGCCGTGGTTGACGTCGGCGCCGTGGTTGAGGAACGCCGCGACGTTGTTGAACAACGTGAACTTGTCGATCCAGTTCGGCAGCAGCACGAGCACCCGGTCGATGACCGCGAGGTAGACGAAGCCAGCGCCCAGCGCGAAACCGGTGTTGCGGGTCAGGCTCGCGATGGTGAAGCCGAAGATCGCGGCGAACACCGCAAGGGCGAGGGCCGTCGCGCCGTTGCCCGTGTAGGTGCGCCAGAAGTGTTCGCCGGCGTCGGCCATCGAGCCACGCCCTGCCACGGCAAGCCGCGCGAGGGCACCGACCATGACCTGCACGACAACGGCAGCAACGGCGATGACGAGGCTCAGCGCGGCGACCTTGGCGAGCATCAGCCGCACCCGCCGCGGCTCCCAGACCAGCAGGGCCTCCATCGTGCGGGCGGCCCACTCGGCACCGCCCGCGGTCGCGCCGATGATGAACGCGAGTGCGGCGAACGCGCCGCCGAAGCCGAGCCCGCCGTCGCTGACGAACCGCGCCGTCAGAGGTTCGCTGCCTGCGTGCACGTAGTTGCCGATCAGTGCGGCGAGAAAGATCGCCACGAACACGAGCCACAGCGCGCGGATCGCCCGCCGCGACAGCAGCCGGCGAAGCTCCACCCGGACAAGCGTCACGTCGTCGTCTCCGCGCTGGCGTCCGCCGCCTCGTCCTGCGTGAGGCCGAGGAAAACCGACTCGAGATCCACGGTGACCGGGGTCAGCTCGCTGACATACAGACCCCGCTCGGCCAGCGTCGCGGTGACCGTTGCGGGTTCGGCGACGGCGGTCACCGTGAGCCTGGTGTCACCGTCTCTGGCCACCCGGAAGCCCGCGGCCGAGAGGACGTCGTACGCCGCGGCGAGATCGCCGACCCGGACCCGCAGCTCACCGGTGGAACGGGTCGCGAGAACGTCCGCCACCGAACCGGTCACCACGCATCGACCGTGCGACAGGATTGCGACCCGGTCGCAGACCTGCTCGACCTCACCCAACAGGTGCGACGACAGGAACACCGTCGTGCCGGAGGCCCCGAGCGACCGGATCAGCTCACGGATCTCGCGGATGCCGGCCGGGTCGAGCCCGTTGGTGGGCTCGTCCAGGATCAGCAGCTGCGGACGCTTGAGCAGCGCGGCGGCGATGCCCAACCGTTGCCGCATGCCGAGCGAGTAGCCCTTCACCCGGTCCCGCGCCCGGTCGGCCAGGCCGACCTGCTCCAGTGCCTCGTCGACCCGCAACCGGGGGAGTCCGGCGACATCAGAGAGCAGCTCGAGGTTGAGCCGGCCGGAGAAGTTCGGGAAGAACAGCGGCGTCTCGACCAGCGCGCCGATCTGCCCGATGACCTCGGGCAGCCGTTCAGGCATCGGCCGGTCGAAGACACTCAAATCACCGCGGTCGGCGCGCACGAGGCCGAGCAGCATCCGGATCGTTGTCGTCTTGCCCGAGCCATTGGGGCCGAGGAAGCCGAAGACACCGCCCTCGTCGACCTCGAGGTCGAGGCCGTCAACGGCGCGTTCGGACGGCCGGCGCCATCGGCGGTAGGTCTTGTGCACCCCCCGCACCGCGATCACCGGCACGACATCGCCCCCCATGCCCCGACGGGGGCGCCATGGCCACCGTAGGGCAAGGGTCTAGTCGAACGCGTGCGATCGGGGTGGCGCGCCCATCGGCGTACCGCCGTAGATGACATGACCCTTCGCGTCCTGGTAGGTCATCCACGCGATCGCGCCGCGCTGGTCGATTCCCGGACGGCTGTAGTCGCAGACGCCGTCCTTGAACACCTTGTTCAGCCTCGACCACTGCGTCGAGGTGAACGTGACGTTGTAGTCCGACTTGCGCAACGGCTTGTAGCGACACTGCAGCGTGTCGTCCGCGAGCGGACCGTCGGCGCCGATGCGCGGAGTGCCGTACGCCGCGACGGTCTCGTCGCACACCTCGCTCGGCAAGTCGACGCCGCTGCCGTTCGTGCAACGGTCGGCGACGTCACCAGGCTTGTCCGAGATGATCTTCTGCGGCAACGAGAGGCTGCGGTGGTCGCCGTTGACGCGGGCGAGCCACTTGTCGAGCGCATACACGGCGTCGACGGCGTAGTTGGCGTCACCGAGCAAGGGCACCTGGCCGCGCCACAGCACCTGGTTGGCAGCGGTGCCGAAGTTGCGCAGCAGGCGTGCGCGCATTGCGTAGGTCCGGTAGACGTCGTGGAACGCGCCGGGGTCGGGGCCGCGCAGGTCGATGATCGCGACCTTGTCCAGGTTGTTGGCGCTGTCGACTGCGCCGCTCGTGTAGACCCGCTTCAGACCTGCCAGGTCCGGGTAGTTGCGGGACTTCTTGGTGTCGGCGTTCAGGTCCAGCCCGCCGACATTGGTGTTGAGGTCGACGAACTGCGCCGGCGAGATGAAGCCGGCGCGCAGTCCCTGCAGGCCGTACTGGATCCCGGAGTTGCCGAACGCGCGGTTGGCGAAGCCGTCGGGGCGCTTCCCGAACACGTTCACCATGTAGTCCTGCAGGGTGCACTTGACGCCGTGCGGATTGGTCTTGGGGTCGTAGACCTTGTTGGCCGGTACGCCGGGACAGCTGCGGCTCGGGTCGCCGGAGTTGGGGATGGCGGTAGTGAAAGTGATCGGGTTGCCGACGTTGGGGTGGTCGAGCACCCGGCTGATGGCGACCGGATCCCAGGCCGTCCCGGCGTCCCAGCGCGACGGGTCCTCGAAGTAGCGCAGCAGCATCGTGTAGTCCTCGTACTGCATCGCGGACGACCACGCGTCGGTGAAGCTGCACTGCGGGCTGATGCCCTGGTAGACACCTGGGAACGCGTTCGCCACCTGCTGCTGCACGAGTGACCCGCCCGAGCAGCCGCTGCCGATCGTCCAACGCAGCGTGCCGTAGTGGTCGATGACGTATTCCTTGGTCATCACCAGCGACTCGGCCTGCGTGATGATGTTGCAGTTGTGCCCGGCGTTGTCGAGAGCGTTGGACATGATGACAAAACCGCCGGCGAGCATGCCGGTGTCCTCGGTGCCCGGTGCGCTGCCACTGTTGTATTGCGTGTCGCAGCTCGCGCCGTGCGTGATCACGAGCCGGTGGTTGAACTGCTTCTGCGGTGCCCATGCGGTCCACGGCTTGCCGGGCTGCCACAGCGTCGAGATCGAGTATTGGTCGCGGTCGATGTAGCCGGTCTCGGTTCGGAAGATGAACGGCACTGTGACGCCGTCGGTGGTCGTCGTGCTCTTGATCAGCGGGTCCGGCGGCGGGTTCTTCGGGTCATAGCTCTGCGTGCTGCCGTCGGTGCGCACGTAGGAGTAGGCGAACGTCGGCTTCTGGTTGCACTTCTTGTTCTTGACGCCGTTCTCGCACGTCCACGGCTGGATCTGCGGACCGGAGAAGACCGGCCCACCCTGCGGGTGGTTCGTCACCGTGAGTCGCGCCCCCCGGCCGTCGGGCAGCGTCGCCGTCACGAGGTTGCGACCGAGCCGCAGCCCGGTGAGCAGCCCCTCGCCCTTGGCGTTGGATTCGCGCCGGAACGCCGCCGTCACATCGCGGCCGTTGAGAAGCAGCCGCAGGCCCGAGGCCTTGACGCCGTGGGGGACCGTGACCTTGACCAGCACGTCGCCCGCGGAGACGAGGTCGGCGCGGTTGGACAGCGTGCTGATCCGTACGCCGCCGGCGGCACCGCCCGGCGACGCCACGGAGACTCCCGTCAGGGTCGCGGCGACCAGGACGAGGGGCAGGCCCCAGAGAACGGGACGATGTGGGAGGCGGCGCACGGACATGACGGCTCCTCGGCGAGCTGGACAGGCGCAGACCAATCAGCTTCGTTTTTCGCCGCGAAGGCGACATCTCCTGTCGAACACCTCGACAACTCGACGCCGCCCGTATCATTGGCACTCAAGGCGAGAGAGTGCCAATACGGCACCGGATGTGCAGCTCGGGACAACGGAGGGTGCGCAGCATGACTGACGACCGTCGGCTCGAGGTGCTGCGCGCGATCATCGAGGACTACG
>JAVEEE010000521.1 GCA_030840615.1 Frankiaceae bacterium
TAGAACAGGCGGTCAGATGGTCGGTTTTTTCTGCGGGGCGGGGCGTTCGCCGTCCGGCAACGTCAGCGCGACGGCCGCTCCGCCGGTCGGCGCGTTCTTCGCCGTGGCACGACCGCCGTGCGCCGCCGCCACCGCGTCGACGACCGAGAGCCCGAGCCCCGCACCGACGTGTCCTGCCCGCGGCACGCGGGTGAACCGTTCGAATGCATGCGGCAGCAGCTCGGCATCGAACCCGGGCCCTTCGTCCGTCACGGTCAGCACAACTCCCGCGCCGGAACGCGCCACGGACACGGTCACCACACCTCCGCCGTGCGTCAAGGCGTTGTCGACGAGGTTGCTCAGCGCCTGCTCGACCCGCAGCGGGTCGACGTGTGCCTCGCAATGACCGTTCGACGCCGTCACCTCCCGTCCCAGCTGCCTGGCGCGCGGCATGAAACGTTGACTGACGCGCCTGGCCAGCTCGGCCAGGTCGACCGTCTGCGGTTGCACCGCGAAGGCGTCCTGCTCGTCCCGTGCAATGAACAGCAGGTCGTCCGCGAGCCGCGTGAGCCGGTCGGTCTCCTCGATTGCTGACGCGATGGCGATCTCGAGATCCGATCCGGACCGGGGGCGTCGTACGGCCAGCTCCAGCTCGGTCTTGAGCAATGCCAGCGGCGTCCGCAGCTCGTGGCTGGCCCGCGCCACGAACTCGCGTTCACGCTCCAGGCCCCGCTCCAGGCGACCGAGCATGTCGTTGAGCGTCGACCCGAGCCGGGAGATCTCGTCCCGCCCGCCGAGCAAGGGCAACCGTTGACCGGACGTCGTCGCGCTGATGGTCGCGGCCCGTGCGCGCATCGCCTCGACCGGCCGCAGCGCCGCGCGCGCGAGCAGGTAGGCGCCGACCGTCAGGAGAACGACGGTGGGCGGGCCGCCGGTCCAGAACTTGTTGCGGACGCTTGCCAGGGCTTCGGCCCGGTTCTGCGCGGTCGCACCGGCCACCAGCACGATCGGCCCGTCGGAGCCGAGCAGGCGGATGGACAGCATCCGCACGGGCTCGTCCAGCCCGGGCACCGCTGGCAGCTCGGTGAAGAGCTCGTGGCGTCGCAGCACGTGGCGGACCTGCGCGGGCTCGAGCAAGGCGACTCGCTGCAATGACGGGGTCGCGTCGAGCACCGTTCCGTCCGCAGCGAGCACCTCGGCAAAGGTCTCGCCGTACTCGATCGACCCGATCGGCTTGGTGCTGGCGAGGCTCGGCCCGGTGCGGGTCACGAAGCCCGACAGGTCCTGCACCTCTTGCCGGAGTTGGAGATCGAGAGCGGTCTCCAACTCGTGCGCAAGTCGCGAGTAGAGGAACATTCCGACGACCGTCAGCAGGCCGGTGACGACCAGGGCCGCTAGCGCCGCGAGACGTAGGGCGAGGGGAAAGCGCGTCACGCGTCTTGCTTCCATCGATAGCCGACGCCGCGCAGTGTCTGCACCGAGTCGCGACCGAACGGACGGTCGACCTTTTCCCGCAGGCCGCGAATGTGCACGTCGAGAACGTTGGACCGTTGCTCGAAAGCGAAGTCCCAGACCTGCTCGAGCAGCCGGTCGCGGGTGAGCACCTCGCCGGGATGACGAAGAAACAGCGACAGCAACGCGAACTCCTTGGCGGTCAACGCAAGCTCCGTGTCGCCGCGCCAGACCCGTCGGCTTGCCGGATCCAGGGTGACGTCACCCACGGACACCACGGTCGGTCGCGGCCCGAGGTCACGTCGCGCCAAGGCGCGTAGCCGGGCCAGCAGCTCGCCGAATGCGAACGGCTTGACGAGGTAGTCGTCGGCCCCGGCATCGAGCCCGGCGATGCGATCACCGATGGCGTCCCGCGCGGTCAACATCAGCACCGGCGTCCACACGTCGGCGGCACGAAGTCGGCGGCAGACCTCGATGCCGTCGATGTCCGGCAGGGCCAGATCCAGCACGATGACGTCCAGGGTCGTCGATGTGGCCAGCCACTGTGCGTCAACGCCGGTGCTCACCACATCGACGATGCAGCCTTCTTCGCGCAAGCCGCGCTCGAGGAGCCGGGCCATCTTCGACTCGTCCTCGACGACCAGCACGCGCATGGCCACAGTGTCCCCGCCTCGGCGATCGCGCGGCGACGCCATGAGGGCCCGCCTTCCGTGTCGTCGTCAGGCACGGTAGGCGGGCCCTCATGAAGCGGCGATGAAGCCGCCGAGCCGGGTGCGACCCTTACATGTAGCCGATTTCGGCCATCGCACCCACGTAGGTGCCCATGACCTCTTGCACAGCCTGGTCGCTGCCACCGGCGTAGAGGTTCTGCTCGAAGTCGGTGACGATCGCCTCGGCCTGCGAGTTGAGTGCCAGCGTCTCCGGCTCGACCAGGATCTTCTGCAGCTCTTCGACCTCACCCTGGATGATCGAGAACCCACCAGCCCGGCCGGTGAGGGCGATGTACTCGTGGTGGGCGTGGATCCGCCCTTCCTTGGCGAGCTTCTCGAACCGCTCGATCGACTTGCCGAACACCTCGAGTGCCTTGGCCTCGCGCCCAGGAATCGTGGCGCCCCAGCGAACGACGAATGCTCCGGTCATGCGACCTCCCGTGCCTCGATGATCCGTACGGCGGACTGCGACCACTCTTGCCAGGCCGGGCCTGCGGAGGGAATGGCCCGAAAGGGCCGGTTGTGATTGGTCACAAGCGCGGTGGTTCGAGGTGAGGGTGGCAACGAGAGGGGACGACGGCACCGGCGTTGAAGTCAGCATGGTGAACCGACGACTGCCTCTCGTCCTGCTCGCCGCCACGCTCGCGCTCGGGACTCCGGCCTTCGCCGCAGCTCACGGCGACGGCAACGGTCATGGAAAGGGGAACGGGCACGGGAAAGGCGCGGGCGACTGGGTCGCACCAGCGGACGACCACTGGGCCGGGCACGGTACCGACCCGACGAACCTCGCGGGGTGTGACCCGATCGATGCGGCGCAGTGCCTGC
>JAVEEE010000523.1 GCA_030840615.1 Frankiaceae bacterium
CTCCACTGTGGCTGGCGTCGGACGGTCGGGGCGATGGCCTTCTCCAGCCAGTCCTTGCCGTGCCGAGGGTCAACCGCAGCGTGCACCTCGTAGAAGGGAAAGGCCGCCGGCGGGGCCTCGCATCTCACCAGGGCCTGGACGACGAGCCGGCAGCGCGGTCCCGCCTGCAGCTCGATGAGGCCGAGGGCTCCGATCATCTCCGGTTGCAGCCAGCGGTTGGTCGACAGCAACCCGCCGAACGCAGCTCGCTCGAGGGCCGAAACCGGCAGCTCGTCGATCGGGGGCGCCGGCATGTCGACCGCGGCGACCAGCTGCTCGTGCAGCGTCGTGTGGACCGCGGCCGGGTCGCCGTTGCCCATCTCGTCCCAGTAGTTGGTGGCGAGCTCCATCTTGGGTGCTCCGGTGAGACCCAGCTGGCACACCGCGACGAGGTCGTCGAAGCCGTCATCAGGGCCCCCCTCGAGAGCCAGGAATCGCACCACGTCATCCCAGGACGCATCCCGCGCCAGCCACTTGTAGACGGCGGGCAGTCGGTTGCGAGCTGCGAGGTCGCGCATCGCGGCCACCGCCCCCTGTTCGCGCCGGGACGCCTCGACGTCACCGGGAGGCGGCAGCGTCTCGAGCTCGGCAAGCCAGTCGGCTTCGCAGCGCGCCTTCAGTGCGCTGATCGACGGCCGGTGCTGATGACGGGCGGCTGCGCCGATCCGCTCGAGCGCACCGCAGTGCAGGTCATAGATGTGCAACAGGGTCGCGAAGCGATCGCGCCGCCCGGCCGGCGTCCGAGTGACGAGTCCGTCGAGGGAGGTCGGGTCGTCCGCACCGAGTGCGGTGGCAAGGGCGTCGGCCAGCGGGGTCGCGACTGGGGACACGGCAATGGTCATGCGTAACCCTTGCCCCATCCGCGCCGCTGCAATGCCTGACGAAGGTGACGCACTGCGCACGCGCGGACACTGGTGGGTAATCCCGGCAGGCCCGGAAACGCCGGGTCGCCTTGCGTCACACTCGAAGCTTCGGGGCAGGTGCTCGACGATGCCGCGTTGAACTACTCACGAAACGGAGGTGGCGTGCCCAAGCTGATCCTGCGACTCGAAGCCCTGCCCGGATCCGACGCGGCCGGGCGAAAGCGGCATGTCGTCGACCTCGGTGACCACGGCCGGGCGCCTGCTGCGTCGACGCCGCTCGCCCGCTGGAGCGCCTCGGTGGCCGCTGCGCACGACCCGTGCATGGTGTGCGATGTCCAGGGTCAGGTGCTGAGCCTGTCGGCGGGAGCTGCCGAGCTGCTCGGATGCAGTGACGCGGGTGTGATCGGCCGCGCGTTGCTCGATGTCGTCGATCTCGTCGACTTCGAAACCGGCAAGTCCCAGCCTGACTACTCTGCCCGCATCGCGCCGCTGGCCGTGCTGACCAACAGCAACGGACTGATGCGCAGCCTGCTGCGCGTGCGTCATCGGGACGGCAGTCGACTGACGATCGACGCGTCAGCCGCTCCCTTGCATGACGTGCGTGGCGAGATCATCGGTTCGCTGACCTTCCTGGCTCCGGTCCGCGGCTGATCAGAAAGCGCCGACCGCTTCCAGTCCCGTCACGACCGCCATCGCGGCGAACAGCACCGCGGCCAGCCGGCGTACCCAGTCGAGCGGTACGACGCGCAACAGCGCTCTACCGCTGAGCACTGCCAGCGCGGCGACGACGGCGAGTGCCGCCCAGGAGCCGATGAACACCGCGATCGGGTCGCCGTACTTCGCGGCGAAGTTGGCCGTGAGGATCTGTGAGAGGTCGCCCCATTCGGCGGCGAACAGCACGCCGAAGCTCGTCAGCATCGCGCGCCGGAAGCTGGGCACCGCCGGGTCGTCGGCGAGCTCGGCATCGATCGCACGCTCTTCCTCGGCGACGTCGTCCTTGCCGCTTCGCAGCATCAACGCAGCGCCGATCGCGAACATGACGGCGGTCACACCGTGCACGATGTCGCTGGGGAGCAACGACACGAGGTCGCCCGCCGCGACGGCAACCACGGACTGCACCGCGAATCCTGCAGTGACGCCGATCCAGACGGGCAGTGGCGGGTAGCGGGTCGACAGCACGAGCGTCGCGACCATCGTCTTGTCCGGAAGCTCGGCGGGCAGGATGAGGGCAAAGACCGTCAACGCGACAGTTATCGACAAGGTCAGCCGTCGGTCCGGGTGATGCGAACGCGGGCAGCGGCGACAGCGTCAGCGAGCACCGTCTTGGCCGGTCGCCCCAGGACGCGGGCAGCCGCCGCGACGTCCTCCCACTCGGGCGTGACGGTCACTGCGTCGCCGTCGAGAGTCGCGACCTTGACGCGGACGGTCTCGCCCTCGACGCGGACCTCTAAGCATTGCCGTGGCAGCGCGTGCTTTCCGACCGGCGTCGACCGGGCGCCGATGGTGGAGCTCTCGCGGAACAGCACGTCGAGAACGGCCGCTTGACCGGCGGCCTCCACCAGCGCACTGACCGTGTGTGCCGGCCGGCCCTTCTTCATGAGGATGGGCGTGAGCCACGCGTCGGCGGCCCCCGCTGCGAACAACGCGTCGATCACGGCGGGCCACAGGCGCGGGTCCAGATCGTCGACGTTGGCCTCGACCAGGGCCCATCCGTTGTCATGCGTCGGCAGTGCGACGGCGGTCCCCGTGACGAGGCGCAGCACGTTGGGTCGCCCGGGGATGTCGCGGCTTCCGGCACCTCGGCCGACCCCGGTCACCTCCATCGCCGGCATCGGGCCGGCGGCGTCGGCGAGCTGCGCCAGCAGTGCCACACCGGTAGGAGTGGCGAGCTCCACGTCGACCGGACCGCCGTGCGCCACCAGCCGGGTGTCGGCGAGCAGTTGCAGCACGGCGGGGGCCGGCACCGGCAGGACACCGTGCGCGGACGTTGCCGTCCCGCCGCCGAGGGCGACGGGGCCGGCGGTCAGTCGGTCGATGCCGAGCCGGTCGAGGCCCAGACAGACCCCGACGATGTCGACGATCGCGTCGACGGCCCCCACCTCGTGGAACTCGACTTCTTCGGGCGCGACACCGTGGACCGCGGCCTCAGCTGCCGCGAGGCGACGGAACACCTTCTCCACGTTGTGACGGACGCGGTCCGGCAGCACGGCGCCCGCCACGATGTCGAGAACGTCGCCGAGATGTCGGTGCGGCGGGTCGGCCGGTGTCTGCACGTCGACCTGCAGGGCGCTCAGACCGGCCCGGAGCACCGTGTTGCGGTGCACGGTCGCGTTGAGCATCGGCATCGCTGCGAGTGCCGCCGGCAGCCCGTCCAGTCCCCCGAGTTGGTCGAGTGCACCGAGCAGCATGTCGCCGCTGACACCGGAGGAGCAGTCGACCCAGCCGAGCTTCACGGGCGCGCGCTCTGCCGGGCCACCCGGGCCGCGAAGACACCGGCTCCGAATCCGTTGTCGATGTTGACGACGGTCACCCCGGGCGCGCACGAGTTGAGCATCGCCAGCAATGCTGCGACACCGCCGAACGATGCGCCGTACCCGACGCTGGTCGGCACGGCGACGAGAGGCGTCCCCACCAGCCCGCCGACGACGCTCGGCAGGGCGCCTTCCATGCCGGCAACGACGATCAGGCAGTCGGCGGTGTCGAGCACCCCGAAGTCAGCGACCAGCCGGTGGATGCCGGCGACCCCGACGTCACGCACGCGGTGGACCTCGGCGCCGTAGGTGCGGGCGACGAACGCCGCTTCGGCGGCGACCGGCTCGTCACTGGTGCCCGCGGAAACCACGGCGACGCTGCCCGTCGTCACGGGCAGCTGGCCGACTGCCACGCATCGAGCGGTCTCGTCCAGCTCGCAGTCGGGAAAGGCGTTGCGGACCGGCGCGAACATCTCGTCGGTCAGCCGGGTGGCCAGGGCCGGACGACCGCTCCGCTGCCCGTGCAGCGCGCTGAGCAGCGTGATGACCTGCTCCGTGGTCTTGCCTGCGGCGTAGACCACCTCCGCGTCACCGGTGCGCAGTCCACGGTGCGAGTCGAGCCGCGCGAAGCCGAGGTCGGTGAACCCCTGCAGCGGAGCCGTGCCCAGCGAAGCCTCGGCGGTGGCGACCGACATCGCGCCGGTCGCGACCGCGTCGAGCAGCGCGCGCACCTCCGACCGGTCCATGAGTCGACGATAGTGCCGGGCTCGGGCCGGTTAGGCTGCTGCATCGTGCTGCCGCTCGACCGCCCCCTCCTCGACGAGATCACCCTCGGCGCTGCGGCCGGGGCCGTGCTGGCCCTGCTCACCGGCGTCAGCGCTCATGTCCGGGTACGCCGGTTGCGGCGCGGGTTCGCGTCGATCGCCGGTGGCGACGGCAAGGAAACAGTGCTCGACGCGGTCCGCGACAGTGTCGACGAGACGAAGTCGCTGCGAGATGAGCTGACCCTTGCCCGAGCGGACGTCGACGCGGCCCGCCGCGATCTGAACGACGCGCTGCGCCATGTGGCGGTCGTGCGTTATGACGCGTTCGGTGACATGGGCGGTCGGCTCTCGTTCACCGCCGCGCTGCTCGACGACTCCGGTGACGGGCTGGTCATCACGTCGATCCACGGACGCAGCGAGGCTCGCACCTATGCCAAGGGAGTGAAGAGCGGCGCCAGCGAGCAGTCGCTCTCGCCCGAGGAGCAGCAGGCGATCGAGCTTGCGATGCGCGGTCCTGCCCGCGTCGCCGGCAAGAGAGGCTGACTTTGCCCGGGCTGCCTCCGCCCCGCTATGCCTACCTCGGCCCGGAGGGGACCTTCTCCGAAGCCGCGCTTCGCACGCTGCCAGCGGCTGATCGCGCTGAACATCTCGCGTGCGTGTCGGTGGCCGATGCCCTCGACGCCGTACGACGCGGTGACGCGGCCGGCGCCGTCGTACCGCTGGAGAACTCGGTCGAGGGATCGGTGGCCGAGACGCTCGACGAGCTGGCCGGTGGCGAGCTCCTGCAGATCGTTCGCGAGATCCTGGTGCATGTCTCGTTCGCTCTGATGGCGCGGCCGGGCACGAACCTCGCCGAGGTCGAGACGGTCACGACGATGCCGCACGCCGAGGCGCAGGTGCGAGGGTGGCTGCGTCGGGAGCTGCCGCACGCGCGGTTCGTGCCGGCTCCCAGCACTGCGGACGGGGCACGTGCCGTTGCTGCCGGCACGGCCGACGCCGCCGTGGCCGCGCCCCTGGCGGCGGAGCGCTACCGGCTGTCCGTGCTGGCGGAAGACATCGCGGACTCGCCGGGCGCGGTGACCCGCTTCGTTCTCGCCGCCAAGCCCGGACCCCCGCCGCCGCCGACGGGCGCGGACCGCACGACCGTCATGGCTTTCATTGCCGAGGATCACCCTGGTGCGTTGCTCGAGCTGCTGACCGAGTTCGCCGTTCGCGGGGTGAACCTGACGCGCATCGAGTCCCGACCAACCGGCGTCGGGCTCGGTCGCTACTACTTCTCGATCGACGCCGAGGGGCATGTCAGCCAAGCGCGGGTCGCAGAAGCGCTGGCAGCGATCCGCCGTGAATGTGCGGACGTGCGGTTCCTCGGGTCCTATCCGCGCGCCGACGGAGTCCCGGCCACCGAACGTCCCGGCACGTCGGACCTCGACTTCACCGACGCGCACCGGTGGGTCGAGCGGATCAACCGCGGCGAGCTGTAACCGCTGCCCGACATGACGAAGTCCCCCGCACCCAGTTGCGGGGGACTTCGTCAGTGAGTGTCGCCTCAGGTCAGGCAGGCAGGCACTGGTTGACGTCCTGGACCGTGCCGTTCACGTCGATGTGCGCGGTGACGCACAGCGACGGAGCAGCCATGGCCGGAGCGGCGAAGCCCAAGGTGGCACCGACGATGGTGAGGATGGCTGCGATGCGCTTCATGAGATTGAAGCCCCCTTCCGAGTTGGTGGACGAATTCACCTGGACAACGAGGATCGCTCGGCAGCCTCGCGGTCTTTTGTCATGAATCCCGAAC
>JAVEEE010000024.1 GCA_030840615.1 Frankiaceae bacterium
ACCGACCGCGCCTTCGTGACTCTGCGCAGCAAGGACAAGGGCGCCCGGCTGCTCACCATCGTCGCGGACGTGCACGTCGTCGAGCCGGCCGGCGAAGAGTGGACCGCCGTGCTGCCGGCGCTGCTGAGCAGGCGGCTCAACCTCCCCGACGGTGAGCGGGCGGCCGAGCGGTGGGCGCGCGAATGCGTGCTGCGACGGCTCACGCCGACCGGCGACGTCACCGAGACACCGGACGAGCCGTCGACGTCGTCGCACGCGTCGGCGCCGCCGGCCAGTGTCGCCCGCAGCCGGGTGCCCCGGCCGCTGCACCTGCGCGGGCGGCCGGCCCGCAACCGCGGCGGACGGTGACCGCACACCGCACGCGGTGACCGTCCTCAGTCGGCGGGGGCCTCGATCTGACCCCGGGCGACCGGGACCACGCTGCCGCTGACGGTCCCGCGCACGGCCCGGCCGGCCTCGGCGGCGACCCGGCACGACAGCCGGGAAGGTCGGCCCATCTCGATCCCTTGGTCGACGACGTAGGCCGACTCACCGTCGGGCGGGACGAGGCCGCTCGCGACCAGCCACACACCGAGTCCGAGTGCGGCAGAGCCGGTCGCCGGGTCCTCCGGCACGCCGGCGCCGACCGCGAAGACGCGTGCGTGCGCCCGCCCCTGGGAGTAGGAGAAGACAGCGACGCCGGAGTGGCCGAGCTCGCCCAGCCGGGCCAGGTCGGGCACGGTTTCCCCGAGCGCCCAGTCGTGCACGTGCAGGAACGCGAAGTCGATGCCCATGCCGGCCCAGCGCACCGGCGTACCGATCGCTGCGGCCGTCGCAGCCCCGACCGTGGAAACAGAGCTCAGCCCGACGGCCGCACAGAACGGCTCGACGTCGAGCGGCTCCCCCACGACCGGGGTGCCTCCGGTCAGGGTCACCTCCTCGGAACCGATCTGCACGGGAAGCAGGCCGGCACCGCACTCCTGCACCACCTGGCCGTCGCCGATCCGCCCGAGCGAGTGCAGCAGCCAGGCGCTACCCACCGACGGATGACCGGCGAACGGCAGTTCGGTGCTCGGCGTGAAGATCCGCAGCCTGTAGTCGGCGCCCGCGCTGCTCGCAGGCAGCGGGAAGGTCGTCTCCGACAGGTTGAACTCGCGCGCGACTGTCTGCATCGCCGCGGTCGACAGCTCGTCGGCGTCGAGGACGACGGCGAGTGGGTTGCCGGCGAACGCCCGATCCGTGAAGACGTCGAGGACGTGGTAGTCGAGCCTCACGCCGTCAGCATTCGCACTAGCCGAGCTGCGAGATGTCGATCGCACCTTCCGGCGCCTGGACGCTGACGTCGGCGTCATAGTCGAGGAAGTCCACATGCCCGCCGCTGCTACCCGCCTTGGCCACCCGCAGCGGCAGCGCCTTTCCGGTCAGCGCAATGTAGAGCGTGCCGCCGTCGGACGCCGTGTCGATCAGCGTGTAGGCCTGCTGCCCGTTGAGCGTGGTGGTCGTCCCGGCTTTGATGGTGCCGTTCGGCTTGAGCAGCGAGTCGAAGAGCGTGCTCAAGTCGAGGAACGTGGTGAAACTCTGGAACTGTCCCCCGGTCGCAGCGCTCTTCAGCCACTTGTTGGCGGTGGCCGCGACCTGGGTCTGCGACGCGCCGAACGACGTCAACGCCGCCTCGTCACCACGCAGGTACGCCTCGCCGTCGACGAGGCGGAGTTCCACGGTGCCACCGCCCACCGTGAGGTTGCCTTCGCCGGCTCCGTCGGAGACGTGCACGTCGAGCCCGATGGTGTTGCCGGCCTGGGAGATCTCACCCTTGACGTGCACGGACTTCACCGTGGCCGTGGCTGCCTTGACCTTGTCCAGTGCCTTGTCCGCCGCGAGCTTGTCGATGCCGTTGCTGCCCGCGCCGCCGCTGCTACCACCGCAACCGGCAACGAGTGCAGCAGCAAGCAGGACCACAACGACGTTTCCGCGGCGCATCACGTCGACGACCCTACCGGCTCGGTTGCCGGGAACCGGGACGCCGCGGCGGTAACCTCCGGGTCATGGTGAGCGGTACGACGACACGCGTCTTCCTGGCCCGCCTGGCCGGTCTCACCGTGCTCGACACCAACGCCGACCAGATCGGGCGGGTCCGTGACGTGGTGGTGATTTTGCGCACCGGCGCCCAGCCGCCGCGCGTGCTCGGCCTGGTCGTCGAGGTGCAGCCGCGACGGCGGCTGTTCGTTCCGATGGGACAGGTGTCGAGCATCGACGCCGACTCCGTCATCGTGCGGGGTCGGGTCAACCTGCGCCGGTTCGAGCGACGCGCGGGCGAAACCCTGGTGATCACCGAGCTGCTCGACCGCAAGGTGACCGTGGTCGAGGACGGATCGCCGGTGACCGTCGTCGACGTGGCGATGGACCAGAGCCGGACCCGCGACTGGTTCGTCACCCGGGTCGCCGTACGCAGCGGCGGAAGCTTCCGCCGGCGCGGCCAGCTGCACACACTCGACTGGGACCAGGTCAGCGGGTTCTCGCAGCCGGAGGAGGACCAGGGGGCGTCCAACCTCCTGGCGGCTTTCGACCAGCTGCGCGCGGCCGACCTCGCACACGTGATGCACGAGCTCTCGGCCAAGCGCCGCGCGGAGGTCGCTGCCGCCTTGGACGACGAGCGGCTGGCCGATGTCCTCGAGGAGCTGCCCGAGGACGACCAGGTCGAGATCCTGGCCAAGCTGGAAGGCGCGCGCGCCGCCGACGTCCTCGAGGCAATGGCGCCCGACGACGCCGCCGACCTGCTCGGTGAGCTGCCGCCGGACGAGCAGGAGCGGCTGCTGGCGCTGATGGAGCCGGACGAAGCCGAGCCGGTGCGGCGGCTGCTCACCTACTCCGAGGACACCGCCGGCGGCATGATGACCACCGAGCCGGTGATCCTGCCGCCCGACGCCACCGTCGCCGAGGCGCTCGCCCGGGTCCGCGACCCGGAGCTGACGCCGGCCCTGGCCGCGCAGGTCTACGTCTGCCGGGCGCCGACCGACACACCGACCGGCAAGTACCTCGGCATCGCCCACATCCAGCGGCTGCTGCGGGAGCCACCGAGCTCGCTGGTGTCGGGCGTCGTCGACAACGACATCGACGCGCTCGGCCCCGACGTCCTGCTGCCCGAGGTCACGTCTTACCTCGCGACCTACAACCTGGTCGCCGTACCGATCGTCGACGACGCCGACCACCTGCTCGGTGCCGTGACCGTCGACGACGTGCTCGACCACCTGCTCCCGGAGAACTGGCGCGAGCGCCCGGCGGGCGAGGCCATTCGTGGCGCGTGAGCGACGGCCGCGGCAGCGGCTCGACCAGCCCCGCGACGTGCGGCCCGGCATCTCGCTGCCGACCTACGACCCCGAGACGTTCGGCCGGCTCTCGGAGCGCGTCGCGCGGTTCCTCGGCACCTGGCGCTTCATCGGCTACATGACGTTCTTCATCGCGGCCTGGCTCGTCTGGAACCTGATCATGCCGTCGGACCTGCGGTTCGACCCCCGGGGCAAGAACTTCACGCTCCTCACGCTGCTGCTGTCGGTGCAGGCGTCCTACGCCGCGCCGCTGATCCTGCTGGCGCAAAACCGGCAAACCGACCGGGACCGGGTGCAGTACGAGCACGACCGGTCGCTCAACGAGCGTGCGATCGCCGACACCGAGTACCTGGCGCGTGAGGTGGCGGCCATCCGCGTCGCGCTGGGCGAGGTCGCAACTCGTGACTACATCCGCGGCGAGCTGCAACGGCTGCTGGAGGACATCGGACCCAGGACCGATGAGGGGACCACGGGGTAACAGGTTCAAAAGGGCTACTCAGTTTGGGTCAATCCCGGCCGAAGAGATCTAGGTGAGCTCCAGCACAACGTCCCGCGTTGTCCGACGCCGCCTCGGCGAGGTCCTCGTCGAACAGGGCGCCATCACCGATGAGCAGCTCGAGGCTGCCCTCGAGGCACAGCGTGAGGCCACCCGTGAACGCCGCCGGGTACGCCTGGGCACGCTCGTGGTGGAGATGGGCTTCGCCAACGATCGGCAGGTGGCCTCCGCTCTCGCCACCGCCCTCTCGCTCCAGCTCGTCGACATCGGCAGCCTGCCCTTGCAGTCCGAGGTTGCCCGCCTGCTCCCCCGCTCCGTCGCCGAGCGCCACCTCGTCATCCCGATCGCCCGCGACGAAAACGGCCTGGTGACCCTCGCCTGCGCCGACCCGACGAACATCGTCGCGATCGACGACGTGAAGATCTATGCCGGCATCACCGACCTGCAGCTCGTTGTCGCGAGCGCGAGCCAGATCCGGGACCTCATCGCCCGCATCTGGTCGCTGTCGGACGACAACGTCGACGTCGCGATGATGTTGGAAGACCTCGACCAGGCCGCCGAGGACGAGCCCGACGCGGGCTCCGGTTTCGTCGACGCTCCGACCGTGCGCCTGGTCAACTCAATCCTCGCTGACGCGATCCGCTCGCGGGCCAGTGACATCCACATCGAGCCGCAGACCAACGCGGTGCGGGTGCGCTACCGCGTCGACGGTTTGCTGCGTGACGTGATGACCGCACCGCGAGCCGCTGCCGCCGGCATCACCAGCCGCATCAAGGTGATGAGCAACCTCGACATCGCCGAGCGTCGGTTGCCGCAGGACGGCCGAAGCCGACTCCAGATCGAGAACGCCGTGCTGGATGCGCGCGTGAGCACGCTGCCGAGCATCCACGGCGAGAAGGTCGTCATCCGGCTGCTCTCGCGCGCCGACTCGGTGCCGGCGATCGGACAGATCGGCATGAGCGAGCAGCAGCTCGAGACGCTGCTGGGCACCCTCGTCTCGCCACAAGGACTGATCCTCATCACCGGCCCGACCGGCTCGGGCAAGACGAGCACCCTCTACAGCGCGATCCACCAGATCAAGACGCCGGACCGCAACATCGTGACGCTCGAGGACCCCGTCGAGATGCAGGTCAACGGCATCACGCAGATGCAGGTGCACGAACGAGCCGGCCTGACCTTCGAGCGCGGATTGCGCTCGGTGCTGCGTCAGGACCCGGACGTCGTGCTCGTCGGCGAGGTGCGTGACCCGGAGACCGCCAAGCTTGCGCTCGAGGCCTCGCTCACCGGTCACCTCGTGCTGACCACGCTGCACACCAACTCCGCGCCGGCCGCATTGACCCGGCTCGTCGACATGGGCGTCGAGCCGTTCCTCGTCGCGTCGTCGTTGTCGCTCGTGGTCGCGCAGCGACTGGTACGACGCGTCTGCGAGGCATGTGCTGCGCCGTACACGCCGCCGGCACGCATCCTGACTCTGCTCGGCATCGACGCCGAGGATCTCGCCCACGCCACGCCCAGGCGCGGCACCGGCTGCAACGAGTGCGGCGGAACCGGCTATCGCGGCCGACTCGGTGTCTTCGAGGTGCTGCCCGTCACTGCCGCGATGCGCGCCGTGTTGATGACTACGCCCAACGAGGGCGCCGTTGCCGCCGCTGCTCTCGCCGACGGCATGCAGACACTGCGCGCGTCGGCCATCGGCAAGGCGGCCGCCGGACTCACGACGTATGAAGAAGTGCTGCGTTCCACTCAGGTCGACTCCGCGGCGGGTCTGCGCTGCAGCGCCTGCGGCGGCGCGCTGGCGGGCGACATGATCGCGTGCCCGTGGTGCGCCGCGCACATCGACCGTGGCCACTGCGCGGAGTGCGATCGCCAGCTGGAACCGGAGTGGCGGGTCTGCCCGTGGTGCCGCACAGCGGCCCCGGTCCGGACGACCACGGCGACCGCCATGCCGGACGGCCCGCCGCGCCTGTTGCTGGTCGAAGACGACGCTTCGGTGCGTGCCTACGTCACCACGGCCCTGGCCGGCACGGTCGAGGTCGACGCCGTCGAGACGGCGGGCGAGGGGCTCGACCGAGCGACCACCAACCGCTACGACGCCGTGCTCGTCGACCATCTGCTACCCGACCTGACCGGCGTGGAGATGATCCGGCTGCTGCGCAGCGAGGCGCGCACGGCGGCGCTACCAGTGATGCTCTTCACGGGAGACACCAGCGCCGACCTCGAGATCGAGGCACGAGGCGCCGGTGCCGACGACTACCTCGCCAAGCCGGTCGAGCCGGACCTGCTCGAGGAGCGCGTGCTCGCGCTGGTCAGCCGCAGCGCCCGCTTCACCGGTTGAGCGGTCGACGTAGTCTGGAGTCCTCATGACGACTCCTGACATCGGCGCCCTTCACGCTGCGCTTGCCACTGTCTCCGATCCGGAGATCCACCGACCGATCACCGATCTCGGGATGGTGAAGTCGGTCACGGTCGCCGAGGACAACTCGGTCGACGTCGGCATCTTCCTGACGACGCAGGGCTGCCCGTTGCGCGATCGGATCACCTCCGATGTCACCGCCGCGGTGTCGAAGGTGCCCGGGGTGACCGGCGTGCGCGTCGATCTCGATGTCATGAGCGACGAGCAGCGCCAGAAACTGCGGTCCAACCTGATGGGCGGTCGCGAGTCACGACCCATCCCATACTCCCTGCCCGGCTCGCTCACCAGGATCTATGCCATCGCCAGTGGTAAGGGTGGTGTCGGCAAGTCCTCGACGACCGCCAACCTCGGTGTCGCGATGGCGAAGCAGGGACTTTCGGTCGGCATCATCGACGCGGACGTCTACGGCTACTCGCTTCCACGGATGCTCGGCATCACCGAGCGGCCGGCGCTCGTCGACAACATGATCATGCCGCCGCAGGGTCACGGCGTGATGCTGGTGTCGTCGGGGATGTTCGTGCCGGACAACCGTGCGATCGCTCTTCGCGGGCCGATGCTGCACAAGTGGCTCGAGCAGGTGCTGAGCGATGCCTACTTCGGCGACCTCGACATCCTGTTGCTCGACCTTCCGCCAGGCACCGGCGACATGGCTATCTCGACCGGCGCGCTGCTGCCCAGCGCCGAGGTCGTGGTCGTGACGACGCCGCAGCTCGCGGCGCGCGAGGTGGCCGAGCGGGCCGGCTCGGTCGCCCTGCAGACGCGTCTTCGTCTTGCCGGCGTGATCGAGAACATGGCCGGTCTGCCCTGCCCGCACTGCGGCGAGATGGTCGACGTCTTCGGGGCCGGTGGCGGCCAGGCTGTTGCCGATTCGCTGAGCAAGCTGGTCGGTGCTCCCGTTCCACTGCTCGGTTCGGTGCCGATCGACCCGCGGCTGCGCGAGGGTGGCGACAACGGCGTGCCGATCGTGCTCGCCGAGCCGACATCGCCGGCGGCAGTCGCGCTGACCGCGATCGCCACCCGGCTCGGCGCGCGTAACGACTCGCTGGTGGGGCGTCCGCTGTCGCTCACGCCCGTCAGCTGACCCCGCGCCGGCGCCGCCTGCTCAGGTCGCGTCGTCGTCATACGGCGGACGCTCGCCGGTCTCCAGCGCCGAGCTGACGGGCGCGTCGTAACGTTCCTCGTCGTCCCAGATCGCGGACTGGACGATGCGACGAGGATGCAGCGACGCCAGGTCGAGGTCGGCCATCTCCGGACCGAGCTCGGCCTTGAGGTCAGCTGTCGCGTTGTGTGCCATGGCGCGAAGCTGGCGCAGGATCCGGGCAGCATCGGCGGCAGCCTTGGGCAACCGGTCCGGGCCGAGCACGATCAGCCCGACCACGGCGAGCACGATCAGCTCGCTCCAACCGAGATGATTGAACATCGGCTAGTCGCTGCGCGCGGAGCCGAGGGTGACGACCGCCGTGTGGTGGTTGCCGTCGCGGACATAGATCAGCGTCAGCTGTTGGCCGGGCACCCGCTGGCGTATCTCGACGATGAGCTCGTCAGCGGTGGTGACCAGCTGACCGTCGGCGCGGACCACGACGTCGCCGGCGTGCAATCCGGCGGTGTCGGCCGGGCCGCCGGGCACCACGGCCTCGCCGCCGCGCGGGTTGCCGATCCGCGCGCCGTGCCCGGTGTAGGTCGCGTCGAGGCTGACTCCGATGATGGCGTGGGTCGAGTAGCCGTTCTTGATGATCTGCTGCGCGATGCGCTTGGCCTGGTCGATCGGGATCGCGAAGCCCAAACCGATGTTGCCGCCCTGACCCGAGTCGAAGGCCTGTCCGGCGGACAGGGTGGCAATCGCGGAGTTGATGCCGATGACCTCGCCGGCAGCGTTGACGAGCGGTCCGCCCGAGTTTCCCGGGTTGATGGCGGCGTCGGTCTGGATGGCGTCGATCACGTCGTTCGTATCGCCGGTCGTGTCGCCGGCCTCGACCGGCCGGTCAAGTGCGCTGACGATGCCGCTCGTCACCGTGCCGGCGAGCCCCAACGGGGATCCGACCGCGACGACCGCGTCACCGACTGCGAGGGAGGCGGAGCTGCCCAGCACGGCGGCCTGCAGGCCGTGGACGTCCTGCACCCGGACGACAGCGAGGTCGCTCACCTTGTCCCGCCCCACGATGACGGCGCGGACGACCTTCTTCTCGGGAAAGATGACACTGAGCTTCCCACCGCCGTCAGCCGCGGCGGAGACGACATGGTTGTTGGTCAGGATGTAGCCGTCCGTGCTGATCACGATGCCGGAGCCCGTGTCGCCACCACTCGACGTCTTGACTTCGATCGACACGACGCTCGGCAGGATCTTCGCCGCGACGGCGGCGATCGAGCCGGCCGGGCGCTGGACGACGGGGGTGGCCGACGCCGCGCCGCCGAGACTGACCGAACGCGGAGCGGGCGCTGGTGCCGGATCGCGGTGGTGGACGATCAGTCCGCTGATCGCCCCACCCAGCACCGCCGCGAGCGACGTCGTGATCGCGAGCACCGCCCACCCTGGGGAGGTGCCGCGGTGATCGCTCATGAACCCATTGTGTCTCCTCGTTAGGCTGACTGCTGACACAGGAGGCAGGCATCAGCGCAGACGACGACATCGTCACCACCCGGCGAGCTCGAGAGTTCACCGAGAGCTGGCTCACCGAGGACGACGCCCTGCAGGGCGCGCGCCGCCGCGGCGCCGAGCTCGGTGCGGTACCCATCCTTCCCGGCGGTGGAGGGGTCCTGCGGTTCCTCGCCGCGTCGATCTCCGCCCGGTCCGTTGTCGAGATCGGCACCGGCGCCGGCGTCTCCGGCATCTATCTCGTGCGGGGCATGGCCGCCGACGGCATCCTGA
>JAVEEE010000026.1 GCA_030840615.1 Frankiaceae bacterium
GCTTGCAGCTGCCCGCGGGGCAACCAGAACTGGCTTCGATACCAGTCGATGCCCCGGTCCCAGTAGCGGTCGAAGAAGTGCAGCTCCTTCGGCCGGGCCAGGAACAGCTGCGGGTGCTGCCTCATCAGGCTGAAGAGCGTGGTACTGCCGCAACGTTGCGCACCGGCGATCAGAAACGTCGGCAGCATTCCCTCACTCACCGCGCCAGTCTGCCGTACTTCCGTCGGGCAGCCGCTGGGGCTGGGCCTCAGGTCGCGCGCCGGGCGAGGGCCGCGGCGCCCAACAGACCCGCGTCCCCGCGCAGCTCCGACGCGACGATGTGGCAACGCCGGGTGAAGTCGAGCCGCGCGTGCCGGTCGAAAGCGGCGCGGGCCGGGCCCAGCAGCAGGTCGCCGGCGTTGACCAGTCCACCTCCGACGGCAACGGCATCGAGGTCGAGCGTCGCGGCGACCGACGCCAATGCGACGCCGAGCGCCCGACCGGCCCGGGTCAGCGCCGCGATGGCCAGTGCGTCGCCGCTGCGCGCCGACGACACCAGCGAACGCCCATCTATGACTGCGGCGGGGTCAGTTGGCTTCCACCCCTGCTCCCGCGCCCAGGCGACCACGGCGGGCCCGCGCGCGATGGCTTCGAGGCAGCCGCGTCCACCGCAGCCACACGTCGGACCGTCGACGTCGACGACGACGTGCCCGATGTGGCCCGCGTTGCCGGTCGGGCCGGACACGACCTCGCCGTCGAGCACGAGACCGCCGCCCACGCCGGTGGACACGACGACGCCGAGGAACGAGCGGGTACGACGACCGGCGCCGTACAGATACTCCCCGAGCGCCATGGCGACCGCGTCGTTGTGGACCGCGACCGGGGCGTCGCGAAAGTGCGCGCGCAACCGATCGGCCAGCGGGAACGCACGCCAGGCCGGGATGTTCAGCGGTGACACGACGCCTTGTGGCCACTGCATCGGGCCGCCGCAACCGACGCCGACAGCTTCCGGCGAGGCCGGTCCGCAGACGTCGTCCAACAAACCGAGCACACCGGCGCACAGCTCCTCGGCATCCGCGTCTGCCGGGGTTGCGATCTCGCGGCGCCGGTCGAGCGATCCGTCCGCAGCGACCAGCGCGGCGGAGATCTTGGTGCCGCCGATGTCGACGGCGAGCACCGAACCGGTCGGTTGCCCGGCTGATGATCTGGTCAACGGCCCGCGACGGGTGACCCGCTCGTCGTACCGCGGTCGGCGCGGGAGCCTGACCCGAAGGCAAGGATCGACGCGGTCAAGCCGTGCACGTGGTTGCGTCCGCCGACCGGACCGATCTCGCCGGCGGCGAAGAACCCGGCGACGCCATCGACGGAGAGTCCTTGCCCGACGGCCACGACGTCGTGGTCGGCCGACGGGAACAGCTGGGCGCCGCGACCGTTGCAGGAGAACAGCAGGGCACCCTCGACCGTGTCGAGAGAGCTCGACTCCCGGAAGCGGCGGAGCGAGCCGCGCAGGTCGTCATCGGCGGCCGCTGCATCGCGCAGCTGGAACTGCACTGTCCGGCCGACGCTGACCAGGTCTCCGACGACCAACCCGCCGCGTGCGTCATCGGCACCGGCGATGCCGCGCACGAGGAAGTCGCCCTGCCCGTGCGACTCGGCGTACTCGTCCATGGCGAGCCCGATCTGCAAACCGGTGCCGGCCAACGCCTGGCTGTCCGCGTCGAGGTCTGCGATGACTTCCTCGAGCTTCTCGAGCGCCGGCACGCCGGCGAGCTCGAGCAGGACGTTGCCATCCGCCGAGGTCACCGTCATCGCCGGGCCGATGGGCCGGCATCCCTGGCTGACGACGGCGCGCGCACCCACCGGACCGCCGAGCAGCACACCGACCGCGCCGCGATCGAGTGCCGAGCCGCCGAGGAACAGCCTGGTCGAGCCTCGGCCGCGCAGACCGGAGGCGAGCCCACCCACGATGGGAAGTCCGACCAGCGCGTCGTTGGACCGCTCGACGAAGCCATCGACGGGAAACGACCACGGGTCGGCCAGCAGGATCGCGACGACGTCGTCCGGCGCTCGTTCCGGAAGGCCCACGACGGCCATCCCTCCCGACGCCGGCATGGCCTCGAGGTGAAAGGCGCGGACGTGCACGTCCGGCAACACGGCGCACCAGACCGCGACCGCGCTGCTGGCCTCGGCTGCCTGCCCTGCGCCGATCACGCCGGGCGCGCTGCAGCCGATGGACGACGCGGCACCGGTCAGCTCGGCGGCGCGTCCACCCGCCTCCCCCACGCTGTCATCGTCGGCACCGCACACGAAGACACAGGCGAGGTCGGGGCGGCGACCGGCGAGAGGCGCCAACGCTGCCGCTGCTGCAGACTCGGCAGCACGCACGAGGTCGGCATCTGCTGCGAACCCCGCACCGAAGCGTGCCATCCGTGCATCCTCCCCCGCCGCGCACGTGAACAATGAATCGGTGCGACGACGACACGGGATGACGGGGACCGTCGCTGCTCCCGGCGCGCTGCTGTGCCTGTCGCTTCTCGCGGCATGCGGCGGTTCCTCGGATGGCGTCGCGCCCAGCCCGCACCGAGCGGGTCAGGTGACCGTCGTCGCTGCCGGTGACATCGCCTCGTCCCCGAGCGGCGCAGCCGGGACTGCCCGGCTCGTGCGGGAGCTGCGACCCGATGCCGTCCTCACATTGGGCGACAACGCCTACCCCAGCGGCACGATCGCGGACTACGAGCACAACTACGCCCCGACCTGGGGCGCCTTCCGCACGATCACCCACCCGGCGCCGGGCAACCACGACTACCGGACGGTGGGCGCGGCCGGCTACTTCGACTACTTCCGGCAGCAGGTGCACGGCGAGCCCTACTACGCGTGGGACGCCGGCACGTGGCGGATGTATTCGCTGAACTGCGAGATCCCCTGTGGCGCCGGATCGGCGGAGCTGCGCTGGCTGACCCGCGACCTGGGTCACCTGGGCAACCGGCCGGTCCTGGCGTATGTGCACGAGCCGCTGTTCACGTGTTCCACGGTTCACGCCCCGGCGCCGCTCGCGCACGACATCTGGTCGGTGCTGCAGCGAGGCAACGGCCGCATCCTGCTCACCGGGCACAACCACGGCTACGAGCGGTTCGCGCCGATGACCGCGGATGGGGCCGGCGCCCCGGGCGGCATCCGGGAGTTCGTCGTCGGCACCGGCGGCGCCGAGTTCTACCCGCTTCGCAGCTCCTGCCCCGGCCGGGAGGCGAGCGCCGACCAGGTCGCCGGAGTGCTCGAGCTCCGACTCGGCGCGACCGACTACCGCTGGCGTTTCGTCGCGGTGAACGGAAAGGTGCTGGACTCGGGCAGCCAACAGCTTGCCTAGTCGACGTACGGTGAACCATGACCACCCGCCCCTGCACCATCGCCGAGCTGCGCGCCACCGGACACGCCCACAAGTCCGTCAAAGCCGAGCTGCGCGACAACCTGCTCGCGCGGATGCGCGACGGCGGCGAGCGCTTCCCCGGCATCGTCGGTTTCGACGACACGGTGCTCCCGCAGGTGGAGCGCGCGCTGCTCGCCGGGCACGACATCGTGCTGCTGGGCGAGCGCGGGCAGGGCAAGACCCGGCTGATCCGCACGATCGTGCAGCTGCTCGACGAGTGGACGCCGGTCGTCGCGGGGTGTGAGATCAACGACCACCCTTACGAGCCGGTCTGCGTGCGCTGCCGTCGCCTGGTCGCCGAGCAGGGCGACGACACCGAGATCGCCTGGAAACACCGCGACGAGCGTTATGCCGAGAAGCTCGCCACCCCCGACGTGTCGGTCGGTGACCTCATCGGTGACGTCGACCCGATCAAGGTCGCCGAAGGCCGGGTGCTCGGTGACCCGGAGACCGTGCACTACGGCCTGGTGCCCCGGACCAACCGCGGCGTCGTCGCGGTCAACGAGCTGCCCGACCTCGCCGAACGGATCCAGGTCGCGCTGCTCAACGTGCTCGAGGAGCGCGACGTGCAGGTCCGCGGCTACACGCTGCGGCTGCCGCTCGACGTGCTGCTGGTCGCGTCGGCCAACCCGGAGGACTACACCAACCGCGGTCGCATCATCACACCGTTGAAGGACCGCTTCGGTGCGGAGGTGCGCACGCACTATCCGTTGGAGCTCGACGACGAGCTGCGGCTGATCCGGCAAGAGGCCGTGCTCGGCTGGGGAGTCGACGCGGTGTCGGCCGCGCTGCCCGACCACCTCATCGAGATCGTCGCGCGGTTCGCCCGGCACGTCCGCGAATCACCCGCGGTCGACCAGCGCTCCGGTGTTTCGGCGCGTTTCGCCATCGCGGCCGCCGAGACGATGGCGGCTTCCGCCGTACGCCGGGCTGCTTTGACGGGTGAGGACGTCGCCGTGGCGCGCGTCGCCGACCTGCCCTCGGTCATCTCGGCCGTGCAGGGCAAGGTCG
>JAVEEE010000047.1 GCA_030840615.1 Frankiaceae bacterium
CCGACGTCGGCGCCGACGTTGGCAGCCGAGATCGCAAGGTTGACCAGCGTCGGTGTCTTGGAGTCCCGCAGGGCGAGGAACGCTCGCAGCTGGACTTGGAAGGCGGAGAAGGGAACGAGCCCGATGCCGAACCCGGCCAGTGTCGCGCCGATGAGCCGGGCACCGTCCAGTCCGATGTTGCCGTGCGCGAAGACCACGGTCGCCAGCAGCGGGCCGAGCGCCACGAGCACTACCGTCGCGGGAACCAGCAGGACAGCGGAGAGGTTGAGACCCTCGGCGAGTGCGGCTGCCACCGCCGGCCGGTCACCTGCCACCGCGCTTCGGCTCATCCGCGGGAACAGCGCGGTGATGACCGAGACCGAGATCACGGCGTAGGGAAGCGAGAAGAGCACGAACGCATAGGTGTAGGGCGAGAACCCGGACCCGCCGGCACCCTGCGCACGTCCCGCAGCCGTCGCCAGGTTGACGACGACCAGAAACCCCACCTGGTTGATGACGACGTAACCGACGATCCACGCGGCGAAGCCGCCGGCGGCGCGAAAGCCTGCACCACGCCAGTCCCAGCGCAACCGCAACCGGAACCCGACCCGACGCAACGCTGGGATCAGCGCAATGGTCTGCACGATGATGCCGGCGGTCGTGCCGATGGCGAGCACCAGCTTCTGGTCGCCGGTCAGGCCGCCGGGAGTGGGATGGCCGGTCGTCATCGCGAGGAACAACCCGCCGGTGGCGATGACTACGA
The DNA here is from genome assembly GCA_030840615.1 of Frankiaceae bacterium. Lineage (GTDB taxonomy): Bacteria > Actinomycetota > Actinomycetes > JAFAQI01 > JAFAQI01 > JAFAQI01. The sequence continues at coordinate 743 of JAVEEE010000047.1, forward strand.
GGTTGTTGAGCACCGGCGCCCACATCGGAGCCGCGAAGCTGCCCCGGGTGTTGAGGATCGCGCCGAAGACGGCGCCGACGCCGTAGAAGACGACCTGCGGAAGGAAGAACCGCGCGAACACGGCTGCGAGATCCCGCTGATCGGGCTGTAGCCGATGGCCGTAGAGCGACACGATCTGCGGCGCCAGCAGGACGCCGACGACCGCGACAACGGCCAGCGTCGTGAGCACGATCGTGACGAGTCGTTGCGCGTAGCCGTCGCCGTCGCCGTCGTCGTCGTGTGCGGCCTGCACGAGCAGGGGGATGACCACACTGCTGAGGACGCCGCCCAGCAGCAGGTCATAGAGGATGTTGGGGATGGTGTTGGCGACGTTGTAGCTGTCGCCCACCGTCAGCCCCATCGCGGCGGCGATGACGACCGTTCGAAGGAACCCGGTGCCCCGCGACGCCAATGTCCCGAGGGCCATCGACAGCCCGGACCGTGCGAGGCCTGCCTCGCTCATGTGGTGCTGCGCGCCGTACGCCGGGCGCCCCGCGCACGTCGGGCGATGCGCACTGCGACCGTCAACAGCAGCACCGCGGTCGCGCCGCCGGTGATGAGGATCGCCGTCGAACCGTAGGCGGTCGACCGCACCAGCAGCAGAACGCTGTGGCCGTAACGGACGTTGGATGGCGCTGGCGTGTAGAGCGTCACGGTCAACGGAAAGACGCCGGAGGTCTTGGCCGTCGCTCGCACGTCGACCGTCTTCTGGCGGTGGGGGCCGATGGTCCGGGCTACCCGGCCGCTCTTCACGTCGAGCCGCGGCGTGTCCTCGATGCCGACGACCACGTTCACGGGGGTGTCGAGGTCGTTCGTGACGGTGACCGGAACGGTGCCGCTGTGGCTCGTCAGCGTCACGAGACTTCCCGGCCGCGAGGCGATGTGGACCCGGCCCATCGTCGAGTCGACGACCTGGGTGAGCGCCTTTCGTCGATCCCGCGCGCCGCCGGGATCGCTGCGCCAGGCCGAGGACAGCAGCCGCATCACGCCGGAGTCGAAGGCGCGAGCCTGCGGGTCCGCGGGCGGCAGGATGGCGGCAAAGGCGTCGATCTCGCTCTGCAGCGCCTTGACGCTGTCGAGATAGCCGTGGTGCAACTGCTGGTTGCGCTCTGCGGCCGGGTAGGTGAGCGGTCCGCGGGGCAGGTCGTAGACCGGGCTGTCCGCGACCTGCGACAAGGTGATGGGCTCGATCCACGGCACCCGTCCCGTGTCGGCCAGCAACTGGTCGACGTAAGCCGCGTCGGGAGCCCATCGGCGGTCCGGCGCAACGACCAGGGAGCGCTGATCGGCGGGTCGTTCGGCCTGGACCATGAGCAGCTCGCTGAGCATCCGTTGGATCGCCAACGGTCCTTGGCCCGGGGCGGCGCCGCCTTCCACGACCGAGGTCAACGTGTGGTCGGAGAGCAAGGCGGTCAGGGGAACCGGGGCGTCGCGGGAGGGAACCGTCGCGTGGGCGCTCGGTGTCTCGCTGGGCGCGCCGCCGCTGGGCGGCAGCGCGTCCGAGTCGAGCACGACAGTGGTCACCCCGCCGGCGAACAGCGTGTCGAGGGTGCGCTGGTCGGCCAGCCCGTCCGGCGGCCACGAGTAGCCCAGCGGCGTCGTGCCCAGTGCTTGGCCGAGCAGCGTCTGGCCGGCGGTCGTGGCGTTCTGGACCGCGTTGTCGAGTCCCCAGCGCGCGGCGGCGACGATGTCCGGGTCGGCGTAGGGGAGGCCGATCACCTCGCCCCTGGCCGTCGCGCTGCTCAGCTGGTCGAGCCAAGCGCTGGCCACTTGCCGACCCGACCCGGCGTGCCGGTCGGCGCCGGTCCCGACCTTGTAGCCGGCGGACATCCGGGTGGCGTCGTCGACCAGGAGCGGGTCGATCGCCCACGTGATCGGGACCGGCGTCACCGTCGGCTGAGGGGGCGGGGAGGGCTTGCGAGGTTGGTTGTGCCGGTGCTTTCGATGGCGCGGGGTCGGCGGCGGTGGTGGGGGTTGCTGCGCCTCGGCGGCAGCTCCCGCGGCGACCAGGGCATTGAGCCGCCCCTGCGGGGCGAGCTCGGTGGCGAGGTCGTCGTCGGTCCAGGTGCTGTCGCCGATGCGGTGCGGCCGGTCGACCAGCGGCCAGACCCACGCGAGCCGGGTCGGCACGCCCACACCCGGCGCATCGACCGTCGCCCACGGGAGGAAGGTCCGCAGCTGCCCGACGGTGCTCTCCCCGGTCTCGGTCAGTCCCGTGACGGACAACGCCAGCTCGTAGACCTGCCAGTTCTCGGGCAGCTGCAGGTCGTCGACCGGCACCGAGACCGTGACCCGCTCGGTGTCGGCGACCGTCAGCTCGGGGCTCGGGAGGCTGACAGTGGACGTGGGCAGCGTGACGGCGTCGGTGGGGGGCGACCCGTCAGCCGTGTCGGCGTAGTCGTCGAACTGGCCCCGCGACAGCACCTTCGTGCGGGACAGCAGCAGCTGCACAGCCAGGTTGGTGACCGGCGCCGTGGAGACGTTGCGCAAGGTGGCGGCGACGACGAGCGTGTCGCCCGGCTGCGGAGCCACCGGACGCAGCGCGTCGAGGGTGATCGCGACGGGCAGGGTTACGGTCGAGCCGCTGGGCGAGGGCGTCGGGTCGGCGGCTGCCGGCGCCGCCAGCATCGCCGTCGCGGCGGCGAGCGCGAGGGCCGAAATCAGCCTCGCGTGGTGTCCGTGACGCCTCACGCGGTGTCCGCGAGCAGTCGCGGTACCTGCTCGACCAGGCGACGCTCGTCGGCGTAGGCGAGACGGCCGGCCAGCTCGTCGAGGGGCACCCACTCGACCTGTTCGACCTCGAGGTCGTCGGCCGAGAGCTCGCCGCCGAGGGCGACGAGCAGGTAGTGATGGACGGTCTTGTGAATGCGACGGCCGTCGGCGACGAACCAGAAGTCGATGGTGCCGAGCGGTGCTACGACCCGGCCGCTGATGCCGGTCTCCTCGGCCACTTCGCGGATCGCCGCGTCCTCCGTGGTCTCACCCGCCTCGACGTGTCCTTTGGGCAGTGACCACAACAGTCGGCCGCGCCGGTCGGTCCGCCCGATCAGCGCGGCGTGGGGGCTGGTCCCGTCTCGACGGTCGACGACCAGGCCGCCCGCGGAGGTCTCCTCGACCCGTTGCAGCTTGGTCCGGGTTGTCTTCCGCCGGGGCGCGGCCCCGGTCGGGGCCCGGCGACGGGGTGAGGACGGGGCCATGCAGCGATCGTAATGTCGCTGCGGGCGCAGGCCGGTCGCCTCGCGGCGGAGGTCAGCGCCAGCCGCGCTGCCACGTGGATGCCGCCGTCATGTCGATGTCGAGCTCGTCGGCGAGGTCGTCGGCGAGATCGACCGTCGGGCTGGAGGGCGAGCACAGCTCGGCGACCACCGCGCGGCTTGCCACGAGCAGCGATCTGCTGGGAATGCCGAGCGCGGTGCCGCCGTCGCCGGTCGCGGCGTAGACGACGTCGACATGCCCGACGCAAGAGTCGGCGAGGACGCGGATGTCGTCCGGTAGCAGCACCGGCGACACCAGGGCGGCGGCGAAGTCCGTGGCCGCGTTGACGGCTTCCGGATCTGCCGCGCGCAGGCTTCGGGCCCCGAGTGCCGCGAGCACGGCCCCAGGATGGGGAAGACCGCCGGCCCGGACGATCACGGCGACCAGTTGCTCGTCGGCGAAATAGAGCCGGACGGCGACGCCGCGCTCGCGCGGAAGACCCATCGCCGCCGGGATCTCGTCGGCGGACAAGACGAGCCGCGGCAGCCGCACCACCTCGTGCGGCACCTCGCGCGCCAGCAGCGAGCGGTGGACGTCGAGCGCGTCCTTCATCCGCCACGCCTTTCTCCGGGGGAAGTCGTTCGCACCCTAGGTGGGCAAGGCACCCCGCGGCTATACCCCGGAGGGGCTGATCCTTCTTTCCCCGCGCCTGATTCCGGTGCTTCACCCGATCGGCTCGTAGGCTCTGGCCCCGTGTCCGCCTCCCGCGCGTCTGCCGGCAAGGGCGCATTGAGCGTCCCGGAGGCCGCGCGCCAGGCCGTCCGCGAACTGCTCCGCGTGGCCCCGACGACGCAGCGGCTCGCGGACCTGTTCACGGCGGCCGGGCACGAGCTCTATCTCGTCGGCGGCCCGGTTCGCGACGCTCTGCTCGGCCGCTTGCACGACGACCTCGACTTCGCGACGGACGCCCATCCCGATCGGGTCCTGCAGCTGGTGTCGCCACTAGGACCGACCTGGACGACGGGCATCGACTTCGGGACCGTCGGCGTGCAGCTGACCGACGGCGACGTTCAGCATCGATGCGAGATCACCACCTTTCGCAACGACAGCTACGACCCGCGCAGCCGCAAGCCCGAGGTGAGATTCGGCTCGTCGATCGAAGGCGATCTGTCTCGGCGCGACTTCACCGTCAACGCGATGGCCATCCAGCTTCCGCTGCAAGCGGCGCACCCCGTCGTCGATCCGTTCGGCGGGCTCACCGACCTGTCGCGCCGGCTCCTGCGTACGCCGGTGGCCGCCGAGCAGTCCTTCGACGACGACCCGTTGCGGATGCTTCGAGCGGCCCGCTTCACCGCGCAACTCGGGTTCTCGGTCGATCCGGCTGCGCTTGCCGCAATCCGCACGATGGCGTCGCGGTTGTCGATCGTCAGCGCCGAACGAGTGCGCGACGAGCTGGTCAAGCTCGTCCTCGCGCCCGAGCCGCGCCGCGGACTCGAGCTGCTCGTCGACACCGGGTTGGCGGAGTACTGCATTCCCGAGCTCGGCCGGCTGAAGGAAACCGTCGACGAGCATCGCCGCCACAAGGACGTCTATGCCCACACGTTGACGGTGCTCGAACAGGCCATCGCTCTCGAGACCGACGGTCCCGACCTGGTGCTTCGCCTGGCCGCCCTGCTCCACGACATCGGCAAGCCGAAGACGAAGTCGGTCGGCCCCGGCGGCAAGGTGTCGTTCCACCATCACGAGGTGGTCGGCGCAGCCATGACTCGCCAGCGGCTGACCGAGCTGCGCTTCCCGAAGGATGTCGTCGACGACGTCAGTCGGCTGGTCGAGTTGCATCTGCGCTTCCACGGTTACGCCGAGGGCGAGTGGACGGACTCGGCGGTCCGCCGCTACGTCCGTGACGCCGGTCCGCTGCTCGAACGCCTGCACCGGCTCACCCGATCCGACTGCACGACGCGCAACCCCGCGAAGGTCCGGGCGCTGTCGTCGGCGTACGACTCGCTGGAGCAGCGCATCAACGAGCTCGCAGAGCAGGAGGATCTCCAGCGCATGCGGCCGGACCTCGACGGCAACGAGATCATGGAGATCCTCGACATCGGTCCGGGCCCACTCGTCGGTCAGGCCTACCGGCATCTGTTGGAGCAGCGGATCGACCGGGGGTCGTTGCCGCACGACGAGGCGGTGGCCGAGCTACGCCGCTGGGCAGCCGAGCAGGACGCCTCGGGCGGCGCTGCGCCCGCTGCAAAGAACGAGTGACTAGAGGCCGAATAGTCACATCGGGCCATAGAGACCGACGGCCTCGATGACCGATCATCGACACATGGGACAAAGCGCGCATCCCGGTCGCCGGACCGGTGTTCCCAGCGCGCTCGCGGCCACCGCGCTGCTCGCCGTCGGCATGACGCTGACCGGCTGCAGCTCGTCGGTCTCCTCCGCAGCGACTGAGCTGCAGCGGGTGTTCGCCACCACCGTCGTCCATGCCGACGGTTCGTCGGTCAACGGCGTCGCCGGGTTGCGTCTGCGGCCGGGCGACCTGGTGCGTACGGGTACGGGGGGCCGCGCTGAGCTCGTCACCCGCTCCCGGGTCGTCTACGTCGGCTCGAACGCGGCCGTTCAGATCGTTGACGGTGCCCGACAGCAGCTACGGCACGGGTCGGTCGTGGTCGATGCGCAGCACGGCCCTGGTCTCGCCCTGCGGGTCGCGGGGTTGTCCGTGTCGACCGACGCAGGGTCGGCCGTGCGTGCCGAACGATCGTTGACGGTTCGCCTCGGCACTCTCGCCGGGTCGGCACGAGTCACCAGCCGCACGGGACGTCAGCTCACGATCCCTGGGCTGAAGCAGACGATGGTCGGCGGTGACGCCCTGCCGGACACCACGACGCCGTTGCGTCTCACCGACGACGACGGTGAGTCGCACGCGGTGCCCGATCTCGTCCGTGACGACGAGACGTTGATCGCGCTGGCGCGGGGCATCGACGCGACCGGCCGATCGACGGCGCAGGCGGTCAACGCGTCGTGGTCCGTGCCGTTGACGGCGCCGACCGGCGTCGGCCGCAGCGAGCGAATCCTGCCCGCCGTCATCGCAGCCGCCGGCCCCGCCGGCCGGGCTCTCGACCGTTACGACGAGGCGGTGCGCTATCGCGCCGCCGGCGGTTCCTGGGCGGTCGTCGCCCGGCTCGTCGGCGTTCGCGCTTCCGGTGTCGTGGCGGCACTCGCCGCCTTCGAGCGGACCCAGCCTCCGGGACGCGTAGGTAGCGTCGCGGCGGTTCTCGCGAGCGCGCCCAACGGTAACGGGGCTGGAAACAACGGCGGCGGGAACGGCAACGGCGGGGGCGGCGGCAACAACGACGGCGGCAACGGCGGCAACGGGGATCCGGGCCAGCCGTCGCCGACACCGTCACCCTCCAGCAGTGGTGGTGTGCTCGACACAGTCAACGACACGGTCGACAAGGTGCTGTCGATCCTGCCGACGCCGCCACCCACCCGCAGCTCCGACCCGAACCCGATCATCACGTTGCCCGGACTGCCTCCGCTGCCATGACCCGCTCGGCATCCGCGTCCTGCCCGCGACTGGCCGCGCCGTAGAGCCCGGCGATCAACGCGTAGCCGACTCCGATGCCGATCAGCACGGGGTAGGACTTGCCACTCGTCGGCAACACGACTGCACCCAGCACGGCCGCGACGACGAACGTGAGGTTGAACAGCGTGTCGTAGAACGAGAACACCCGCCCGCGGAACTCGTCGTCGATCTCCTCCTGCACGATGGTGTCGACGCAGATCTTCGCGGACTGGGTCGTGAAGCCGAGCACGACTGCACCAAGGATGAGCGGGGCCTTGGCGAACGGCAGGCCGAAACCGACCTGCGACACACCGGCGACCGCGAAGACGGCGACGATGCATCGTGGTTTTCCGATGCGAGCGGTGACAAGCGGCGTAAGGACGGCGGCGATCACGTAGCCGAGAGCCGACGCCGCGAAGACCTGGCCCAAGCCGACCAAGCCGGCGCGCAGGACCCCGTCGTCGTGGAAGTAGTTCCGGTAGAGCAACAGGGTGCCGATCGTCGACATCCCGAACAGCAGCCGGGAGGCGCCCATCGCGCCGAGCACTCGTGCGGCTGGGCGATGTTGCCAGACATGCCGCGCACCCTCGACGAGGCCGCGCACGACCGCGCCGACCGCAGCTCGAAGCTCATCCGGCTCGGCGGCCGGACCGAGCAGACGCGCCGGCATCCGGGCGGCGACCGCCGACGCCGCGAGGTAGATCGCGATGGAGGACGACGCGATGACTGCGTTGCCGTCGTCACCCGGACCCGCGAGGTGGCGCACGAGCAGGCCGATGCCGAGGCCCACGATGGTTGCCGCTGTTCCAGAGGTAGTGGTCAACGAGTTGGCCACCAGCAACCGCCGCCGCTGTACGACATGCGGTAGCGAGGCCGACAGCGCCGCGAGATAGAAGCGGTTCACGGACAGCGCGGCGAGAGCTGCGACGTAGAAGCCGGCGCCACTCGCGCCATGGGTGGCCAGGACGACAGCCGTCGCAGCGATGAACGCCGACCGGACGACGTTGGCGCGGACGAGCACCCGCTGGCGGCTCCACCGGTCGAGAAAGACACCGGCAAAAGGACCGACGAGGCTGTAGGGCAGCAGCAGGACGACGAAGCCGGCCGCGGCTTGTCTTGGGTCGGTCTGGTGATCGGGGTTGAAGAAGACCGCGCCGGCGAGGCTCGCCTGGAAAACGCCGTCGGCGGTCTGCGACACGAGCCGCGTGGCATACAGCCAGCCGAACCACGGCGCGTGCAGCAGCTCCCGTAGCTCCGCAGCCCGCGTCACCTGGTCAGGCTATGCGGCGCCGAGCGGGATCACCCGGCGATGAACTCCTCGAGCTGGATGCGCGCGAGGTCGTCGTTGACCTGCACCGGCGGCGACTTCATGAAGTACGCAGACGCCGGCAGGATCGGTCCGCCGATGCCTCGGTCCTTGGCGATCTTGCAGCAGCGCAGCGCGTCGATGACCACACCTGCCGAGTTGGGCGAGTCCCAGACCTCGAGCTTGTATTCCATGTTGAGCGGGACGTCACCGAACGCGCGACCCTCAAGGCGGACGTAGGCCCACTTGCGGTCGTCGAGCCACGCGACGTAGTCGGACGGGCCGATGTGCACGTTGCGCTTGCCGAGGTCGTGCTCGATGTTGGACGTGACGGCCTGGGTCTTGGAGATCTTCTTGGACTCCAGCCGGTCCCGCTCGAGCATGTTCATGAAGTCCATGTTGCCGCCGACGTTGAGCTGGTAGGTGCGGTCGAGGACGACGCCGCGGTCCTCGAACAGCTTGGCCAGCACGCGGTGCGTGATGGTCGCGCCGACCTGGCTCTTGATGTCGTCACCGACGATCGGCACGCCGGCCGCGGTGAACTTGTCGGCCCACTCCTTGGTGCCGGCGATGAAGACCGGCAGGCAGTTGACGAAGCCGACGCCGGCGTCGATGGCGCACTGTGCATAGAACTTGGCGGCGACCTCGGAACCTACGGGCAGGTAGCAGATGAGCACGTCCGCGCGCGCGTCCTTCAGCGCCTGGACGACGTCGACCGGCTGCTCGTCGGACTCCTCGATCGTCTCGCGGTAGTACTTGCCGAGACCGTCGAGTGTGTGCCCGCGCTGCACCAGGATGTCAGTCGGAGGCACGTCGCAGATCTTGATCGTGTTGTTCTCGCTCGCGCCGATGGCCTCGGAGAGGTCGCGCCCGACCTTCTTGCCGTCGACGTCGAACGCCGCGACGAACTCGATGTCGCGGACGTGGTAGTCGCCCAGCTGGACATGCATGAGACCCGGGACGCGCGCTGCCGGGTCGGCGTCCTTGTAGTACTCGACGCCCTGAACGAGCGACGCCGCACAGTTGCCGACGCCGACGATGGCTACTCGAACCGAACCCATCCCGGTGATCTCCTTGGCTATTTGTTGGTAGTGGTACGGCGGGGCCTAGCGGCAACGCCGGCCCGCTCGGTCGCGATGAGCTCCCCGAGCCAGCGGACCTCGCGGTCGACCGACTCGAGACCGTGCTGCTGCAGCTCGAGGGTGTAGCGATCGAGCTTGTCGCGGGTGCGTGCCAAAGCGCTGACTTTCTCCCGCCGTTCCTCCAGGCGGCTACGTCGGCCCTCGAGGATCTTGAGGCGGACGTCTGCGTCCGTCTGGGCGAAGAACGCGAACCGCACGCCGAAACTGTCGTCGTCCCAGGCGGAAGGCCCGCCTTCGGCGAGCTGTTCCTGCAACCGTTCCTTGCCTTCGGCGGTGAGCTTGTAGACAATCCGGCTGCGCCGGCCCGGGCCGGACTCGCTCGCGGCGTCGTCGGCGGCGAGCAGGCCGTCGGCGAGCATCTCCTTCAGGCACGGGTAGAGCGAGCCGTAGGAGATCGCCCGCAGCGGGCCGAGCAGCGTGTTGAGCCGCTTGCGGAGCTCGTAGCCGTGCAGCGGCGACTCGTGCAGCACGCCGAGGACGGCGAGCTCCAGCACGCCGGACCGTCGGCTCATCTGCGCGGTTGCTCCTCGGTGTGTCCGAATCAACGATGTATCGAGTTGATACATCGCGGGACCCTAGCCCGAAAGCGGCGCATTGGCAAATTCCGGATGAACGGCACGGGGACACGGCGGGGCAGGAGCCTGCCGGCAGCGCGAAACCGCGCGGCGTACTCTGACCGCCATGTCGAGCCGTCGCTCCGCCGTCGACGCGCCGGCGCGTCGTGCGGTCGAGGCGCGGGCCCGCGCCGTCGTCGACTACGCGCTCGTACGGCGGGCCGCGCTCGCCGACCTCGCCGCCGGGCGGACGTCGACACACGAGGCCTGTGACGCGCAGGCCTACTTGTTGCGGGCGGCCCGCTACCACGGCGAGCCGGCCGGGGAGATCTGCCCGGTGTGCCAGCACGGATCCTTGGTCCATGTCAGCTACACGTTCGGCGACTGCTTCCGGGCCGACGTCAACGGCCGCGCTCGGGCACCTCGCGAGCTGGTCGAGCTGGCGGACCAACATCCGGAGTTCAATGTCTATCTGGTCGAGGTCTGCGCGGAGTGCCGGTGGAACCATCTCCTCGCGTCGTACGTCCTCGGCACCGGCGAGCCGGCGAAGAAGCGAGCGCGGTCCTGACCGACCCGCGCACCGCATCGCCGACGCCGACGGGTTTGCCGGCCGCCCTGCAGCGGGGACAGGGGCACCGTGAGCCCCTCGTCGGGTGCTGCCGTCGTGCCTGACGGACTGCGCCGTCACCTGCCTCGCCGCAAGCAGATGTTGTGGGGGCTGCTGATCGCTTTCGTTGCGAGCATCGTGCTCATCGGTGTCGGCTACGCCACGACGCCGATCCCCAATCCCAACAGCTTCGCCACCGCACAGGCGACCACGCTCTACTACAGCGACGGCAAGACGAAGCTCGCGACGCTGGGCACCACGACCCGCGTCGACGTCAGCCTCGACAAGGTTCCGCTGCCGGTGCAGCGCGCCGTGCTCGCCGCGGAAGACCGGCAGTTCTACAGCGAGCCCGGCATCTCACCGACCGGCATCCTGCGCGCGTTGTCCGCCGACCTGCGCGGAGGCGAGATCTCCCAGGGCGGCTCGACCATCACCCAGCAGTACGTGAAGAACGCCTACCTCAACTCCGACCGGACGTTCACGCGGAAGTTCAAGGAGATCTTCATCGCGGTGAAGCTGGCGAACAGCCGGTCGAAGCAACAGATCCTCGAGGACTACCTCAACACGATCTACTTCGGTCGCGGTGCATACGGCATCCAGGCGGCCGCGCACTCCTATTTCGGCAAGGACGTGTCGCAGCTCGACGCAGCGCAAGGCGCGGTGCTGGCGGCGACGATCAGCAACCCGTCCTACTACGACCCCGCGGTCAACGAGAGCGCCGCGAAGTCGCGCTGGCACTACGTCATCGACGGCATGGTGAAGGAGAACTGGCTTCCCGCGAGTGCGCTGACCGACCTGAGCTATCCGAAGGTACGGAAGTCAGCGGCCCGTCAAGGGTCCGGTTGCACCGGCTGGAAGGGCTTCATCTGCCAGGACGTCCAGTTCGAGCTGAAGAAGCAGGGCTTCGACCAGGCGCGGCTCGACGCCGGGGGTTACCGCGTCGTCACGACGATCGACAAGAACGCGCAGGACGCCGCAGTCAAAGCTGTCGAGGACAACGGCGGCACCTACCAGGGCGCCGGTGTCGACAAGGGTCGCGAGAGCGCGCTCGTCAGCGTGCAACCGGGTGACGGCGCGATCCGCGCGCTCTACGGCGGCAGCAAGTACTGCCCCACCCAGAAGCGGCACCCGGACTCTTGCACCGACCTCACCGGCGTGCCCGCGCTCTACGCGCCGAGCGGCTATGCCCGGCCGCCGGGGTCGTCGTTCAAGCCCTACACATTGATCGCCGCGCTGAAGGAAGGCATCGGGCTGGACAGCACGTTCCACGGGCCGTCGTCGATCCAGGTCAACGGCTCGACGATTCACAACTCGGAGGGTGAGACCTGCGGCACCTGCACGCGGACCGAGGCGCTGGCCAAGTCGATCAACACGATCTTCGTGCCGCTCGCGCAGAAAGTGGGCCCCGACAAGGTGGCGCAGGCGGCCTACGACGCGGGGATCCCCAAGGCACGCAAGCTTTCGGAGGTGCCGGTCATCACCCTCGGTGTCGACGACGTGTCGCCGCTCGACCAGGCCGATGCCTACGCGACGATCGCTGCGCAGGGGGTGCACGCCCGGCCCTACCTCGTGGCGAGGGTCGAGACGCAGAAGCGCGACGTGGTCTACAAGGCCAAGAAGAAGACCGAGCAGGTCTTCGACGCAGACGTCATGGCCGACACCACCTTCGCGATGACCAAGGTCTTCGACTGCGGCATCGGCGGGACGGCGTGCGGCCGTGCCCTGTCGGGTCGCCCGGCGGGCGGCAAGACCGGCACCAATGGTGCTCCCGCCCCGCTGACCGGAAACCTCGACGCGTGGTTCATCGGGTTCACCCCGCAGCTGTCGACGGCGGTCTGGTACGGCAACACCAACCGGAAGAAGCCGGTGACGGCCGACGGACAGCAGCTCTACGGCGGCATGCTTCCGGCGCAGACCTGGCAGCAGATGATGGAGGGTGCCCTGTCCGGCAAGCCGGTCGAGAGCTTCCCGCCGCCGGCGCACGTCGGCAGCAACGAGGGCAACGCGTCGCCCACGCCGTCGAAGTCACCGACGGGGTCCAGCACTCCGAGCTCGACGCCAACGAGTGCGACACCGACCATCACGGTCTCGCCGACGCCGACGCCGACGATCCTTCCGAGCAAGTCGCCGACGCCCAGCCCGACCCAGTCGCCGACGCCGACGGGTACGCCGGCGACGCCCGCCAAGAGCGTGTCACCGGGCCCGTAATTTCAGTGAGTCTTCGGCTGGGGCACGATGCCCCGGTGCACGTCACTGGCTCCGCCCGAGACGCGGTCACTGCGCCGTCGCGCGAGGACCCGGTCGTCGAGGGAGCCAGCAGCCTCGTCGGCGGCAAATGGGGCCGGCACGCCGCCGGCCGGTCGTCGTGGTGGTGGACGCCGCTGCGGGCCGTGCTGGTCCTGACCGTGCTTACGTCTGTGCTCGGCTTCCTCGCGAAGTCGCCGTGCCGCACGCATTCGTGGACCGACGAGTACCAGTACACGCGCGC
>JAVEEE010000083.1 GCA_030840615.1 Frankiaceae bacterium
CGTAGGAGTTGCCGGCAGAGTCGGTGTTGTTCTTGAACAGGTAGATGTCGCCGGCGATGCCTTCCTCGCGGAGTCGCCGCTCGGCGTCCATCAGCAGCCCTTCGAGGGTCCGCTCTCCCGCCTTGTCGTGGGTGACGAGGTCGATGAGGTCGTCGCACTCCGGGGTCGCGTATTCCGGGTGGGATCCGACGTCCAGGTAGAGCCGGGCGCCGTTCTTGAGGAAGACGTTGCTGCTGCGCCCCCACGAGACGACCCGGCGGAACAGGTATCGGGCGACCTCGTCGGGGCTGAGCCGGCGCTGCCCCCGGAACGTGCACGTCACGCCGTACTCGTTCTCGAGGCCGAAGATCCGCCGCTCCACCAGGTCAGCCTATGCGGAGAAGCCCGATAACCCTGGTTCCCCCGAGGATGTCCGGTTCGCCGCATTTGAGGGTATGAATGGAAGACCCTCGACCACCAGGAGTGCCGGATGTCACGTCTCCCCATCACCCGCCGCCTCGGGACGGTCCTCGTCGCCGGCGGGCTCGCCGTTGCGACTGCCCTGGGCGCCGGCCCGGCCAGCGCCGCGCCGACCTGGGCCCCAGCCGGTTCCGCGACGGTCCACCCGGGTGTACAGCTGTTCACGAACGGCGCGCAGTGCACCGCCAACTTCATCTACAGCGATGGCTCGAACGTCTACATCGGGCAGGCGGCGCACTGCTCCGGGACCGATGGCAATACGGCGACCAACGGCTGCTCCTCGCACTCGCTGCCGATCGGCACACCCGTCGAGATCACCGGCGCGAGCCGGCCCGGCACGATGGTCTACAACTCCTGGCTGACGATGCAGTCTCTCGGTGAGTCCAACGCCGACACCTGCCAGTACAACGACCTCGCTCTGGTGCAGGTCGACCCGGCCGACGTGGCCAGCGTCAACCCGTCCGTGCCGAGCTTCGGCGGCCCCGTTGCGCTGAACACGACGGGCACGACGACCGGAAGCAAGGTCTACTCCTACGGCAACTCCGAGCTCCGGCTCGGCCTCTCCCCGCTGTCGCCGAAGACCGGTGTCAGCCTGGGCGACAGCAACGGCGGCTGGAACCACACGGTCTACACGGTCACCCCCGGCATCCCCGGTGACTCGGGCAGCGGCTTCCTCGACGCTCAAGGACGTGCCCTCGGCGTGCTGTCGACCGTTGCGATCGCCCCGATCCCCGCCTCCAACGGCGTCGGCGACCTCTCCCGCGAGCTCGCCTACCTGCACGCGCACTCGTCGTTCGCGGCCGTCAACCTCGTGCCTGGCACGGAGCCCTTCACACCGTCCCTCTGAGCTAGCTGGCGGCCACGTCACGCCGAGTTGAACCCGCCCGGTCTGCAGGAACGACCGTGGGGTATGACGAAGTGTGACGTGGCTCACAGCTTCCTGGAGGACGAGGACATGCGTACGTCGAAGCGCCTGCTCGCGGCCGTTGCCGCGGCGGTGACGGCGCTGGCCGGGCCCGGGCTGGCGGTCGCAGGCACAGCCTCAGCCGGCCGATCAGTGCCGCACTGGGCACCTGCCGCCACAGCGTCCATCCACCCAGGTGTCGTGGTGACGATCGCCGACGTCAAGTGCATCGCCGGATTCGTCATGACTGACGGCACTCGCGTGTTCCTCGCCGTACCGGCGACGTGCTCCGGGGTTGGCGGCGGCGCCGCGACCAACGGGTGCCTCGAAGCCCAGGTGCCGGCCGGGGTGCCGGTGACGATCAAGGGCGCTCGGCATGAGGGGACGCTGGTCTATAGCTCCTTCACCCGCATGCAGCTGCACGGCGAGACGAGCGAGAACAAGTGTGCCAACAACAGCTTGTCGCTGGTTCGCCTCGACCGGCGGGACATCAAGCGCACGAACCCGTCGGTGCCGGTGGTCGGTGGCCCGACCGGCCGTTTTCGGGGGGCTACGGCTACGCCGGACCAGCTGACGGTCCTGCTCGCGGCGGCGCCGACAGCCGCGCAGGCGATCGACACGACGGCGGGCGGCTGGGCGCACTCGATGTTCGTCGACGGAACCGTCAACGCTGCGATGGTGGGGTCGCCGGCACTGACCGACGACGGCAAGGCCCTCGGCATGGTTACGGTCGTACCGTTCGAGGGAGGTCCGGGCCAGACGGTGGTCAGCGACCTCTATCGCGAGCTGCGCGAGCTGCGCCACTCGCAGCGGTTCGCCGAAGTCAGACTGGCGAAGGGCACGAAGCCTTACGTGCCGCCGGCCTTCGTGCGCGGCTGAGGCACGTCACAGCCGAGACAGGTCAGGAGCTGAGCAGCTGCTCGAGCTGCGCGTCGAGCAGCCGGCGGAACTTGCGCCGCGGCCGCTGGCGGTCGAGGACGGCGACCTCGAGCTGCGCCGCGGTCAACGTCCGCTGCTCTCCGTCGGCCGTGGAGAGGGCGGCCACACCCAGGGCCAGTGCCTCTCCGAGGGCCATCCCGTCCCGGTGATCCTGCTGCATCCGACTGCTGACTGCCTCCGCGTTGCCGCCCATTGCGACGTAGCTCTGCTCGTCGGCGACGCTGCCGTCGTAGGTGAGGCGGTAAAGCTGATCCCCGACCGCGGTCTCCCCCACCTCGGCGACGGTGATCTCGACCTCGTACGGCTTCGACTCGGTCGTGAAGATCGTGCCGAGGACCTGTGCATAGGTGTTGGCGAGCATCCGGCCGGTGACGTCGGTGCGGTCGTAGGAGTAGCCGCGCAGGTCGGCGATGCGTACGCCGGCCTGACGGAGGTTCTCGAACTCGTTGTACTTGCCGACCGCCGCGAAGGCGATCCGGTCGTAGATCTCGGACACCTTGTGCAGCGCACTCGAGGGGTTCTCCGCGACGAACAGGATGCCGTCGACGTAAGTCGTGACCAGGACGGAACGGCCGCGCGCGATGCCCTTACGGGCGTAGTCGGCGCGGTCCTTCATCACCTGCTCAGGTGAGACGTAACCGAACGGCATGCTCACGGTGGATCGGACCCTTTCGTCGTCGGGCTAGCGAAGGGGGGCGATCGGGCCGCCCGGCTGCGTCATGCGGTCGTCGACGACCTGCTGGGTCGACTGCTCGACCTCGTTGTCGGGCAACCTGCGGAAGCCGTCGACGGTCACGCTGGTGACCACCGGGTAGATCCGGCGGGTGAGGTCGGGTCCTCCGGTGGCCGAGTCGTCGTCAGCGGCGTCGTAGAGCGCCTGGATGCACGCGGTGACGGCGTCTGCCTCGCTGAAGTCGTCGCGATACAGCTTCTTGAGCGCACCGCGGGCGAAGACACTGCCGGAGCCGACCGAGTGGAAGCTGTGCTCCTCGTAGCGGCCGCCGGTGACGTCGTAGGAGAAGATCCGGCCGGCGGTGGCGGGTTCGTCGCCATCGACGTCGTAGCCGGCGAAGAGCGGGACGACGGCGAGGCCCTGCATCGCCATGGCCAGGTTGTTGCGGATCAGCATCGACAGCCGGTTGGCCTTGCCGTCGAGGGAGAGCGTGGTTCCCTCGATCTTCTCGTAGTGCTCGAGCTCGACCTGGAAGAGCCGGACGAGCTCGATGGCGATGCCGGCCGAGCCGGCGATGCCGACGCAGGAGTACTCGTCGGCCTGGAAGACCTTCTCCATGTCGCGCTGGGCGATGACGTTGCCCATTGTCGCGCGCCGGTCGCCGGCCATGACGACGCCGCTCTGGTGGGTGACGGCGACGATGGTCGTCCCGTGGGGAGCCTCGATGGTCAGCCCCTCGGTGGCCTGCGCCCGCTTGCCGGGCAGCAGGTCGGGCCGGTGGGCGGCGAGGAAGTCGGTGAAGGAGCTGCTGGCGGGGGCGAAGAAGGCGTTCGGCAGCTTGCCGCCCTCGGCGAACACATCCATGCGCTCACCCTGTCACAGCCGACCGCTCACGCGACGCCCAGACGGGCGGCTAGTCGAGTTTCCAAGACGGAGGCGTGATCAGGATCCGTCCACGCTTTCAGCCGGTGTCTGTACAGGTAGGCGGCCGCTGCCTTGAGCCGGGCGGGACTGTCGGCGAACTGCCCCAGCCCCATGTTGCAAGGGCCACAGAGAATGCCTCGCACTCTTCCGGTGCGATGGTCATGGTCGACGTGCACGGGCGGGCCGATCTGACAGATCGCGCAAACGCCCCCCTGCAGCTCGACGAGCGCAACGAAATCCGCCGGAGAGAGCCCGAAGGTTCGCTTCAGATGACCAACCCGAGCCGTGTGTTTACGGCAGGCCTTGCAATACGTTGTGAAACCATCCGATGTGCGCGCGCTGCGATGCCACTCGGACACAGTCTTGATCTCGCCGCACAT
>JAVEEE010000114.1 GCA_030840615.1 Frankiaceae bacterium
CCTCACGATGCCAGCCTTCGAAAACGCGATCACCGTCGTCATGGCGCTCGGCGGATCGACCAACGCCGTGCTGCACCTGCTGGCGATAGCGCGGGAGGCGCAGGTCGACCTGACGCTCGACGACTTCAACCGGATCGGCGACCGCACGCCGCTTCTCGCTGACGTGAAACCGTTCGGCCCGTTCATGATGAGTGACGTCGACAAGGTCGGCGGGATCCCGATGGTCATGCGTGCACTGCTTGACGCCGGCCTGCTACACGGCGCCGCGCTGACCGTGACCGGCGCGACCGTGGCCGACAACCTCGCCGACGTCCACATCCCGGATCCGGACGGCAAGGTCATCCACGCCCTCTCCGACCCGATCCACCGCACCGGCGGCCTGACGATCCTGCGTGGCTCGCTCGCACCGGACGGCGCCGTGGTCAAGACCGCCGGGTTCGACGAGACCGTCTTCGAGGGCACGGCACGTGTGTTCGACACCGAGCAGCCGGCGATGGACGCCGTGACGGCCGGCGCCGTGCAGCCCGGTGACGTCGTCGTCATCCGCTACGAGGGCCCGCGCGGCGGTCCCGGGATGCGCGAGATGCTGGCCGTGACCGGCGCCATCAAGGGGGCCGGCCTCGGTAAGGATGTGCTGCTGCTCACCGATGGGCGGTTCTCGGGCGGGACCACCGGGCTCAGCGTCGGCCACGTCGCCCCCGAGGCGGTCGACGGTGGGCCGATCGCGCTGGTTCGCGACGGCGACCGGATCCGGCTGGACGTGGCCGCGCGGCGGCTCGACCTGCTCGTCGACGGCGCGGAGCTGGAGCGCCGCGCTTCGGGCTGGACGCCGCCGCCGCCTCGCTACCGGACCGGCGTGCTGGCGAAGTACGCGAAGCTCGTCGGCTCGGCGGCAACCGGCGCGGTCTGCGGCTGACCCGCCGATCTACCTGTCTCAGTGAGCGAGACAGCGGTCTCACCGGCTTGACACCGCTTGCAGCAGTTTGCGACGGTGGCGGCGTGTCCAGGCTCGTCGTAGTAATCCATGGGCGCGCCGCCTGACCCGTCGTCAGTCTGCGCGCTCGCCCCTCCGTGCTTCGCACGAGGGGTTTTTTGTTGCCCGTCCCAACTCGGAAGGCATGTTGTGACCGCCGATCAGCTCACCGGGGCCCAGTCGCTCGTGCGCTCGCTCGAGCAGCTGGGCGTCGACGTCGTCTTCGGGATCCCCGGCGGCGCGATCCTCCCGGCCTACGACCCGTTGTTCGACTCCCAACGGCTGCGCCACATCCTGGTCCGGCACGAGCAGGGGGCCGGCCATGCGGCCACCGGTTATGCGCAGGCGACGGGACGGGTCGGCGTCTGCATGGCGACGAGCGGCCCCGGCGCGACCAACCTGGTCACGCCGATCGCCGATGCCTACATGGACTCGGTGCCGATCGTCGCGATCACCGGGCAGGTGCCGTCCGCCGCGATCGGCACGGACGCCTTCCAGGAGGCGGACATCTGCGGCATCACGATGCCGATCACCAAGCACAACTTCCTCGTTCAGGATCCGGCGGAGATCCCACGCGTCCTGACCGAGGCGTTCCACATCGCCGCGACCGGCAGACCAGGGCCGGTCCTCGTCGACATCGCCAAGGACGCGTTGCAGGCGATGGCGCCGTTCACGTGGCCGGTCGAGATGCAGCTGCCCGGTTACCGGCCGGCGGCGCGCGCACACGCCAAACAGGTGAAGGAGGCCGCACGGCTCATCCTCGACGCGAAGCGGCCGGTGCTCTACGTCGGCGGCGGTGTGCTGAAGGCGCGGGCCGCGGCTGAGCTCCGAGTGCTGGCAGAGCTTGTCGGTGCACCGGTCATCACGACGCTGATGGCGCGCGGCGCGTTCCCGGACTCCCACCAGCTGCATCTCGGCATGCCCGGCATGCACGGTTCGGTGGCAGCAGTCACCGCGCTGCAGAAGTGCGACCTCATGGTGGCGCTCGGCACCAGGTTCGACGACCGGGTGACCGGCAAGCTGTCGACGTTCGCGCCGGAGGCGGCGGTCATCCACGCCGACATCGACCCGGCCGAGATCTCGAAGAACCGGGTGGCCGACATCCCGGTCGTCGGTGACGCGCGGGAGGTCATCGCCGACCTCATCGTCGCGGTCCAGGCGGAGATGGCGACCGGTCGGCAGGCCGACTACGCCTCCTGGTGGCGGCAGTGCGACGGTTGGCGGCGCACTTACCCGCTGGGCTACGAGCCCGAGTCGGACGGCTCGCTCGCGCCGCAGCTCGTCATCGAGCGGCTCGGTCGCATTGCCGGACCCGACGCGATCTTCGTCGCCGGTGTCGGCCAGCACCAGATGTGGGCCAGCCAGTTCATCTCCTACGAGAACCCCTACACGTGGATCAACTCCGGAGGTCTCGGCACGATGGGCTTTGCCGTGCCCGCCGCGATGGGCGCCAAGGTCGGCCGACCGGATGCGCTCGGCTGGGCGATCGACGGCGACGGCTGCTTCCAGATGACCAACCAAGAACTGACCACTTGCGCGATCGAGGGCATCCCCATCAAGGTCGCGGTCATCAACAACCAGTCGCTCGGCATGGTGCGGCAGTGGCAGACACTCTTCTACGGATCGCGCTACTCCAACACCGACCTGAAGGCGGGTCGGGCGACGTACCTGCCTGACTTCGTCAAGTTGGCCGAGGCAATGGGCTGTGTGGGATTGCGCTGCGAAACGGCAGGTGACGTCGACGCCACCATCGAGAAGGCGATGGCCGTCACGGATGCGCCGGTGGTCGTGGACTTCGTCGTCGGCAAGGACGCGATGGTGTGGCCGATGGTTGCCGCCGGCACGTCCAACGACGACATCATGGTCGCGCGCGACACCGCTCCCGACTTCGACTACGAGATGGGAGAGGTGGTGAGCGAATGAGCCGCCACACGCTGTCGGTCCTGGTGGAAAACAAGCCG
>JAVEEE010000133.1 GCA_030840615.1 Frankiaceae bacterium
CACCCACGCACCCAACGTGCTCAACTTCTCGAAGAGCGCGGCCATCAAGGCCCTCGACGACGAGGGTCTGCACGCCCACTGGTTGCCGGGCATCCACACCGACACCGTCGACTCCGGTCTCGTTGCGAGGCAGAACCCAGGCTCCGGGGCCCGGGTGCACAAGGGCGCGACGATCGACCTGCGGCTGTCGCTCGGACCCGAGATCGTCACCGTCCCCGACGTGACGGGTCTCACCGTCAAGGCCGCCAGGACTGCGATCGAACAGGCGCACCTCAGTGTGGGTGAGCAGACGGAGGCCTACTCCACCGACGTCAAGACCGGACGCATCATCAGCACCGATCCCAAGCCTGACGCCCGCGTGCATGCCAGCCGCAGCGTGAACCTCGTCGTGAGCCAGGGCCCGCAACCGGTCGACGTGCCCGACGTGAGCGGGAAGACCTACGACGAAGCCGCCTCGATCCTCACGTCACTCGACCTGCAACCGGGGCGTCGCGACGTCTACTCCGACACCGTGCCCGAGGGGACGGTGATCGCCACGCGACCGCCACCGGGCGCGACCGCGCACGCGGGCGACACGATCACCGTGAACGTGTCGCGGGGGCCGCATCTCTACCGGGTGCCCGACGTCACCGGTGAAAACGTCGATGACGCCGTGCAGCAGCTACAGGACGCCGGGTTCAAGACCAACGTGCACGCGTTCCCCGGTGGACCCGGCGACGTGCTGCGCCAGAGCCCCAGCGGTGGCTCGATGGAACGACGAGGTACGACCATCACGCTGTTCGTCTTCTAGCGCCGGGCAGACACCGAACCTTGGCCCCAGAACCGGACATGACGAGCGTGCGCTGTCCGAATCGGGGGCCAAAGTTCAGGACGGCAGCAGAATGATCGGGTGAGCGGGCGTCGTACCGAGTGGGGAGCGACGACTGCGCTCATCGTCGTCTGCGCGATCTGGGGCTCGACGTTCGTCGTGGTGAAGGACGCGATCGAGCGGATGCCGGTGATGGACTTCCTGGCCTGGCGGTTCGTCATCGCCGCCGTCGTCATGGCCGCCGCCCGGCCCAGGGCGGTCGCCGCATTGGACACCGCCGCGCGGCGCCACGGAGTCCTTCTCGGGCTGGCGCTCGGTGCTGGCTACGTCGCGCAGACCTTCGGGCTCCAACACACACCCGCGACCATCTCCGGCTTCATCACCGGCCTCTTCGTCGTCTTCACCCCGCTCTGCGCCGCGGTCCTGCTGCGCAGCCGCGTCCCCGCAGCTGCCTGGCTCGGCGTGGCTGTCGCGACGGGTGGCCTCGCCTTGCTCTCCCTGCACGGGCTGTCGGTCGGTCGCGGCGAGGCGGTCACGCTGCTGTGCGCTGTGGCGTTCGCCCTGCACATCGTGGGTCTGGGCCAGTGGTCCACGCCGCGCGACGCCTACGGGCTTGCCGTCGTACAGCTCGCAACCGTCGCTGCCGTCTGCGTCGTCGTGTCGGCCCCGGAGACGCTGCGACCCCCACCGGATGCCAAGGCGTGGGGCGCCGTCCTGCTCACCGCGCTGGCCGCGACGGCGGTCGGCTTCTTCGTGCAGACCTGGGCGCAGGCGCATCTGCAGCCGACCCGCGCCGCGGTCGTGATGACGATGGAACCGGTGTTCGCGGGAGTCTTCGGCGTCGCAATCGGCGGTGACGACCTGAGCGGGCGCACGGTCGCCGGCGCGCTGCTCGTGCTCGCGGCCATGTACCTCGTCGAGCTGGGCCCGCGGCACTCCGCCGACGCGACGGTCGAGCGGCTCGAGACCTGACCACACATGAAAGGCTGACGCCATGGTCGTGGTGATGGCGCCCGGGGCGACGGCGGAGGAGCTCGACGCCGTCGTCCGCACGGTGCAGGGCGCCGGCGGGTCGGCGTTCGTCAGCCGCGGCGTGCACCGCACGATCGTCGGCCTCGTGGGCGACGTCGAGCAGTTCGAGTCGCTGAACCTGCGTGCCTACCCGGGCGTGATCGAGGTCGTTCGCATCTCGACGCCGTACAAGCTGGTCAGCCGGGAGAACCACCCGGCCATGTCGACCGTCACCGTCAGCACGGCGGCCGGGACGGCCGTGCCGATCGGTCCGGACACCTTCACCCTCATCGCCGGTCCATGCGCGGTCGAGACTCCCGAGCAGACGCTCGCGGCGGCGCAGATGGCGAAGGCCGCCGGCGCCGCGTTGCTGCGGGGCGGCGCCTACAAGCCGCGCACGTCGCCCTACGCGTTCCAAGGCCTGGGAGAGAAAGGCCTGCGCATCCTCGCCGAGGTGCGTGACGAGGTGGGCCTCCCGGTCGTCACCGAGATCGTGGATGCGCACGACATCGACGTCGTTGCCCGCTATGCCGACATGCTGCAGATCGGCACCCGCAACATGCAGAACTTCGGTCTGCTGCAAGCCGTCGGCTCGGCCGGCAAGCCGGTGATGCTCAAGCGCGGCATGAACGCCACGATCGAGGAGTGGCTGATGGCCGCGGAGTACGTCGCGCAACGCGGCAACCTCGACATCGTGCTGTGCGAGCGCGGCATCCGCACGTTCGAGACCGCGACGCGCAACACCTTGGACATCAGCGCCGTGCCGGTCGTGCATGCGCTGTCGCATTTGCCCGTCGTCGTCGACCCGTCGCACTCCGGTGGCCGCCGTGACCTCGTCGTGCCGCTTTCCCGCGCCGCCATCGCTGCGGGTGCCGACGCGATCATCGTCGATGTGCATCCCGACCCGGGTGCGGCGTTGTGCGACGGGCCGCAGGCGCTGGTCGACGACGACCTGGCCCAGCTCGCGGCGGCCTGCCGTGACCTCCCGCCACTGCTCGG
>JAVEEE010000142.1 GCA_030840615.1 Frankiaceae bacterium
GTCGGTGTCTGCGCGTTGCTGTTCTTCCTGGTGTTTCCCTGGGTCGAGCCGAGGCTTCCCTTCAACGACGTCACCGTCGACCCCGGGCCGTCGCAGTCCACGCCGGCCGGCGCCTCGTCGACCCCGACGCCGTAACCCGCGCGTGCCAGACTCAGCGGGTGTCCGCTGCCCTTTATGACGCGCGTCCGTGGCTCGCGTCCTACCCCGCCGACGTG
The DNA here is from genome assembly GCA_030840615.1 of Frankiaceae bacterium. Lineage (GTDB taxonomy): Bacteria > Actinomycetota > Actinomycetes > JAFAQI01 > JAFAQI01 > JAFAQI01. The sequence goes on from JAVEEE010000142.1 coordinate 216, forward strand.
CCGGCGGACTTCGCGTTCCCGGTCGTGCCGCTGACGCGTTTGCTCGACGATGCAGCGGCTGCTTTCCCTGCGACTGTTGCGATTTCCGCCGACGGCGCGCGCATGAGCTATCGCGAGCTGCGCGAGCAGGTCGACCGGCTGGCCGGGGGCCTCGCGGGGCTCGGTGTTGCCGCGGGTGACCGAGTCGCACTCGTCCTGCCGAACTGCCCGCAGCACGTCATCGCTTTCTTCGCAGTGTTGCGCATCGGGGCGACGGTGGTGCAGTGCAACCCGCTCGCGGCGGGCGACGAGCTGCGGGCACAGCTCGAGGACTGCACACCTGCGGTGGTGATCTGCCTCGACAAGAGCCTCGCGGGTGTGGAGTCGGCTCGTGCGACGGCAGGCGTCCGCGCGGTCGTCGTGACCACTCTCGTCGACTACCAGCCGGCCGGGGACCGGCTGCGGCTGCGGTTGCCGCTGCCGGCCAGCCGGCGGGAGCGACGACGGCTGCTGGCGCCCGTACCGAAGGGCGCAGACGTCGTGTGGTTCCGGCCGCTCATCGGCAAGTCGGCACCGGCTCGGCAGGTCGAGGTCGATCCGGCGGGTGACGTCGCTGTGCTGCAGTACACCGGCGGCACGACCGGAGTTTCCAAGGCAGCGATGCTCAGCCACGCCAACCTTGTCGCCAATGCCTACCAGATGCGGCTGTGGTTGCCCGAGGCGACGACCGGGCGTGAGGTGACACTCGCGGTGCTGCCGCTGTTCCACGTCTACGGGTTGACGCTCTGCCTCCTGACGACGGTTTTGCTCGCCGGGCGGCTCGCGCTGGTCCCCCGCTTCGACGTCGACCTGATCTTCGACGCGATCGAGGCCGAAGGCGCGACGTTGCTCCCCGGCGTACCGCCGATCTACCAGGCCATGGTCGACGCGTTGCGCGCGCAACGCACGGACCTCTCGTCGATCCGGGTCTGCGTCTCCGGTGCGATGCGGCTCCCGGTCGACGTGCAGGAGCGGTTCGAGCAGCTCTCCGGCGGCCGGCTGGTCGAGGGCTACGGCACGACCGAGGCATCGCCCGCAACGCACTGCAACCCTGTTCAGGGCACCCGCAAGGCGGGGTCGATCGGGATCCCGCTCACTGCCACCTTTGCGCGGATCGTCGACCCGGACGACGCGAGTCGGGTGCTGCCGCCGGGCGAGACCGGCGAGCTCATCGTCAAGGGACCGCAAGTGTTTCTCGGCTACTGGGGTCACGCTGCCAACGAGCAGGTGTTGCTCGACGACGGTTGGTTGCTGACGGGGGACCTGGCCGTCATGGACGACGCGGGCTTCTTCACCGTGGTCGACCGCAAGAAGGACCTCGTCATCGCGGGTGGCTTCAACATCTATCCGGCCGAGGTCGAGGCGGTGGTCGCGTCGCTCGAGGGTGTGGTCGAGTGCGTCGTCGTCGGGCTGCCCGACCGCTATCGCGGCGAGACGGTGAAGGCCTACGTGGTGACACGGCCGGGGGCCGCGATGACGGAGGACGACGTGCGCGGCCACTGCGCGGCGAGCCTGTCCGCCTACAAGGTGCCCAAGCTCGTGGAGTTCCGCGACGAGCTGCCGCGCACGGCCATCGGCAAGGCGTTGCGGCGGCTTCTCGTCGACGAGGAGCTCGCCCGTCAGGCCGGCGGCACCTGATGACGCGCGTGCTCGTGGTCGACAACTACGACAGCTTCGTGTTCAACCTCGTGCACTACCTCGCCCAGCTCGGCGCCGAGGTCGTCGTACGGCGTAACGACGAGATCACCGCCGCCGAGCCGCTGGCGATGGGGGTGGACGGGGTGCTGCTGTCACCTGGACCGGGGCGCCCCGAGGACGCCGGTGTGTGCGTCGAGCTCGTCCGGGCGGTGGGCGAGCAGGTGCCGGTGCTGGGCGTCTGCCTGGGTCACCAGGCGATCGCCGTCGCGTTCGGCGCGGTCGTGGAGCGGGCGCCCGAGCTGCTGCACGGAAAGTGCAGCGAGGTGCAGCACGATGGCGCCGGCGTGCTCCACGGACTGCCGGACCCCTTCACCGCCACCCGCTACCACTCGCTGGCGGTCGTCGCCGAGTCGTTGCCTCCCGAGATCGAGGTGACGGCCCGAACTGCCGGCGGCGTGATGATGGCGCTGCGGCATCGGGACCGGCCGCTGGAAGGCGTGCAGTTCCACCCCGAGTCGGTGCTCACCGAGGGTGGGCATCAGCTGCTCGCGAACTGGCTGGCTTCGTGCGGCGACCCGGCTGCCGTCCTTCGGGTGCCGGCGCTCGCCGCCGCGCTCGATCGGCAGCGGACCGACACGGGCTGAGACGCGACGCCCGCCGGGAGGCCGAGGGTCAGTGGTCGGCGCGGCCTCAGAACGTCGGTGTCGACGTCGGTGTCGGTGTCGGTGTCGGGGACTCGGACGGGGAGGTCGTCTCCGACGGCGTCGGGCTCGGCGACGGCTTGTGGTTGTAGTAGATCGTCACGGGGTGGTCCGGCCCGCTCTGCGCGAACGTCCCGCCTGACGGTGTCTGGCTGACGACGGTGCCTTCCTGCTGCTTTCTGTCGTAGACGGCTGCGGGC
>JAVEEE010000167.1 GCA_030840615.1 Frankiaceae bacterium
CCGAGCAGCTGCACGCCGTTGGTGGTGACCTCCATCGCGACGTCGGAGGCGAAGCACTTCGCCGCAGCGGACATGAACGTGAGGTCGGGCTCCATCCGCTCCGACATCGCCGCCGCCCGGTAGATCAGTGACCTCGCGGCTTCGGTCTTCATCGCCATGTCGGCCAACATGAACGACACGCCTTGGAACTCCGCGATCGGCTTGCCGAACTGTCGGCGCTCCTGCACGTAGCGCAGGCAGTAGTCGACGGCACCTTGGGCAACACCGAGGGCCTGCGCGCCGATAGTCAGCCGGGTGTGGTCCAACGTCCGCAGCGCAGTCTTGAAGCCACTGCCTTCCTCGCCGATCATCCGTTCGGCCGGGATGCGCACATTGTCGAGGTAGACCTCCGCGGTGGGCGAACCCTTGATGCCGAGCTTCTTCTCCGGCGCCCCGAACGTGATGCCCTCATCGGTCTTCTCGACGACGAACGCCGAGATGCCCCGCGAACCCGCGTCGGGATCCGTCACCGCCATCACGGTGTAGTACGACGACACACCCGCGTTGGTGATCCAGCGCTTCGTGCCGTTGAGCACGTAGGAGTCCCCGTCACGTACGGCGCGGGTCTTCATGTTGGCCGCGTCCGACCCTGCCTCGGGCTCGGACAGGCAGTAGCTGAACAGGCCTTCGCCCCGGGCGAGCGCGCCCAGGTAGTGCGTCTTGAGCTCGTCGTTTCCGGACAGCAGCAGCCCCATCGTGCCGAGCTTGTTCACCGCGGGGATCAGCGACGACGAACAGCAGACGCGCGCGATCTCCTCGATGACGATCGCCGACGCGATGGCATCGGCACCGGCGCCGCCGTACTGCTCCGGCACGTGCACCGCATGCAGGTCTGCCGCGACCAGCGCGTCGTGCACGTCCCAGGGAAACTCGGCGGTCTCGTCGATCTCGGCCGCCCGCGGGGCGATCTTGTCTTCCGCGACTTCCCGCACCGTCTTGCGGAGCAGCTGATGCTCCTCGGGCAGCACGAACGTGTCGAACGCTGGGTTCACGAACGAATTCTAGAACTCCCTAGCATTGCCGCGTGACCAAGCCTCGGCTCTCGGTGATCGGCACCGGCTACCTCGGCGTCACCCAGGCCGCCTGTATGGCCGACCTGGGCTTCGACGTGGTCGCCGTCGACGTCAATGCAGAGAAGATCGACCGCTTGGCCGGTGGCAGCCTGCCGTTCTTCGAACCCGGGCTGGCCGAGCTCGTTGGCAAGAGCCTCGACTCGGGACGGCTGCGCTTCACCACGTCCTACGACGACATCGCCGACTCCGACGTGCATTTCATCTGCGTCGGTACGCCGCAGCAGCGCGACAGCAACGCGGCCGACCTCAGCTATGTCGACAGCTCACTCGACAGCCTGCTGCCGAGACTTCGCAACCCGTGCGTCGTCGTCGGCAAGTCGACGGTGCCGGTCGGCACCGCCGAGCGGGTCGCAGCCCGCATCACGGCCGAGGCGCCCGCCGGCGCCGACGTCGAGCTGGTGTGGAACCCGGAGTTCCTCCGCGAGGGCTGGGCGATCGAGGACACGCTGCGACCCGACCGGCTGGTGTTCGGGGTGACCTCGTCCCGCGGCGAGCAGTGCATGCGTTCGGTCTTCGAGCCGCTGATCGACGCCGGAGTCCCCGTCGTCATCACCGACCTGGCAACCGCCCAGCTCGTCAAGGTCGCGGCTAACGCGTTCCTGGCAACGAAGATCTCGTTCATCAACGCGATGGCCGAAGTGTGCGAGGTCGTGCACGGCGACGTGAAGAAGCTGTCGGAGGCGCTGTCCTACGACTCCCGCATCGGCGGTCGGTTCCTGCACGCCGGACTCGGCTTCGGCGGCGGTTGCCTGCCCAAGGACATCCGCGCCTTCATGGCGCGCGCGGACGAGCTGGGTGTCGACCAGGCGCTGTCGTTCCTCGGCGAGGTCGATGCCATCAACCAACGGCGGCGCGCGCGCATGGTCGACCTCGCGCTGGAGTCCCTCGACGGCAACTTCCGTGACTGCCGCGTCGGGGTGTTCGGCGCATCGTTCAAACCCAACAGCGACGACATTCGCGACTCCCCCGCACTCGACGTCGCGAGTCGCATCCACGATGCCGGTGCCGAGGTCATCGTCTACGACCCGGCCGCGCTCGACAACGCCCGGCGGATGTATCCGGCGCTCGACTATGCCGACTCAGCGGTCGGCGCGGCACACGACGCCGATGTGCTGCTGCACCTGACCGAATGGCGCGAGTTCCGTGACATGGACCCCGCTGTGCTCGACGACGTCGTACGCCGGAAAAACATCGTCGATGGTCGCAATGCACTCGACCCGGAGCGGTGGCGGAGCGCCGGCTGGCACTACCGGGCCCTCGGTCGGCCATAGCCGAATCTGCCGAACGCGCCGAGGCTTCGCCCGTTCGGCGCAACAGGCGTTCGGCCGTTGGGCCGATGCCATAAGTGACTTTTGGGAAAGGACAGCGCCATGGAAGACCACGACCTGCAGGTCATGAACCTGCTCGCCGCGCATGTCCCCGTCACGCTCCTGCTCGATCTGGCCGCGCCCCCCGATGCCGACGAGGTCTACGCCACCGAAGGCGGCACCGCGGACTGGCTCGTATCTCTCAACACCAGCGCGGCCTGAGCCGACTTGAGCGCGGGCTCCGCAACCTGACCCCGACCTACGTCGGAGCCGCGGCGGCGGCCCAACCCGTGACGGCCGAGCGATCGAGCTTGCCGGACGGCAACCGCGGAATGGCCTCGACGAGGACGAGCTGCCGCGGCGCGGCAGCGGCCGAGACCCGCGCCGACACCCAGGTGCGAAGCTCCGGCAAAGTCGGCGCTCCCGCCGGCACCGGAACGACGACGGCAACCACCCGTTGGCCCCACTGTGGATCGGGCACTCCGACAACCGCGACGTCGCGCACCGACGGATGGTCGGCGACGACAGCAGCGACCTCGGTCGCGACGACGTTCTCGCCTCCGGTGACCACGACGTCATCGACGCGGCCGTGCACAACGAGGCGCTCGCCGTCCCAGCTGCCGAGGTCGCTCGTGCGCAACCAACCATCGCGAAGCGTTTCGTCGGTCAGCCGGCCGTCGAGTCGATAGCCGCTCATCAGCATCGGACCCCGCAACCAGATTCGACTCTGGTCGTCGATGCGCACCTGGACCCCGTCGAGCGGCACGCCGTCGTAGACACAGCCTCCGCACGTCTCCGTCATTCCGTAGGTCGTCACTACCGGCGCGCCGGCTGCGCGGGCCCGGTCGAGGAGTGCCGGCCAGGCAGCTGCACCGCCGAGCAGCACAACCCGAAACCGCGCCAGATCGGCGCCCGCATCGAGTAGCCGCACGAGCTGGGTCGGCACCAGTGACACCAGCGTGACCGACGCCTCCGCGGCAACCCGTGCGGCGTCGAAGCGCTCGTGCACCACGAGTGGCAGCCCGAACAGCCGCGCCCGCAACGCGACCTGCAGCCCCGCGATGTGGTGCCACGGCAGGCACGACAACCACCGGTCGCCGGCCTCGATGCCGATCCGAGCCATCGTCGCCCGCGCGGAGGCTTCCAACGCCAGGTGCGACAGCACCACGCCCTTGGGTCGGCCGGTCGAGCCGGAAGTGCCGATGACGACGGCGGTGCCGGGTGGGGTCGGCTCGTCCAGCTGCATCGTGGCGACCAGCTGCTCGACCGCGGGCCGGGCGCCGGCCGGGTCGATCGGCAGCACCGCGTCACCCCGCGCCCACGCCGCGTCGAGCTCCGCTAGGAACGCCTCGCCGGGTGGAAGGTCGAGGGCGAGGAGGCGACCTCCGCCGGCGGCTGGCACGCTTACGACCGTAGGCCCACCAGACGAAGCACACCGAAGGGTGACCCGAAGCACTGATGCACCTCCTCACCGCGCGGCCGACGCCGTGAACGTCTGGGTCGAAGCCGCACGGCCACGGACGCTGCCCGCCTCGGTCGCGCCGGTCCTCGTCGGCACGGCGGCCGGTGCGACGCACGGCGGGTTGGTGTGGTGGCGGTTCGTCCTCGCGATCCTCGTCGCCGTTTCGGTGCAGGTCGCGGTCAACTTCGCCAACGACTACTTCGACGGAGTGCGTGGCGTCGACACCGTGCAGCGAGCCGGCCCCCGCCGGGCCGTGGCGAGCGGACTGGTGTCGCCGCCCGCGATGCTGGGTGCGGTGTTCGTCGCCATGGCAGTCGCCGCAGCGGCCGGCGTCGCGTTGGCTGCCGCCGTCTCGTGGTGGTTGTTGCTGATCGGCCTCGGCTCGTTCATCGCCCTCCTCGGCTATAGCGGCGGGCCGCGGCCCTACGCGTCGGAGGGCCTGGGCGAGGTCTTCGTCTTCCTGTTCTTCGGGCTCGTCGCCACCGCCGGGTCGGCGTACGTGCAACACCGTGAGATCCCGGCAAGTGCCTGGGTCGGTGGCGTCGCCACCGGGTTGCTGGCCGTAGCGATCCTCGTGGTCAACAACCTGCGCGACGTGCCGACCGACGCGGTTGCGGGAAAGCGAACACTGGCTGTCCGCATCGGAGAGGCGCGGACTCGTTGGCTGTTCATCAGCCTGATCGGCCTCGCGCTGGCCTTCGCCGCGGTCGGCGTCCCCTTGGCGTCGCACTCGGCGTGGCCGGTGCTCGCACTCCTCGCCCTACCGCTCGCACGTGAGCCCGTCGGTGTCGTCCGCGCCGGCGGTGTCGGTCGCGGCCTGATCCCGGCGCTCGGAGGCACCGGCCGACTGGAGCTCGCCGTCGCCGTGCTGCTCGCGGTCGGTCTGCTGCTGGCATGAGCGCCGCCCCGCAACCACACGTCGAGACCGCGGTGTTCGACGTGCCGATGCGAGTGCGGTTCCGTGGGCAGGAGCGGCGCGCAGGTGTGCTGCTCCGCGGCGCGGCCGGCTGGGGCGAGTTCTCACCGTTCCCGGACTACGACGTGGTGACCTGCGCGCGCTGGCTCGCAGCCGCCCGCGAGGCGGCGTACGACGGATGGCCGGCGCCGGTGCGCGACAAGGTGCCGGTGAACACGACCGTCCCGGCCGTAGGTCCGGTCCAGGCGCACGCGATGGTCACGGCCTCCGGTTGCACCACCGCGAAAGTGAAGGTCGCCGAGTCAGGACAGACCCTCGCCGACGACCTGGCCCGGGTGGAGGCGGTGCGTGACGCCCTTGGCCCGACCGGACGGTTACGCATCGACGCCAACGGCGCCTGGGCGGTCGACCAGGCGGTCACCGCACTGAAGGCGCTCGCCGAGTTCGACCTCGAGTATGCCGAGCAACCGGTGCGGACCCTCGAGGAGATGGCCGTCGTCCGGCGACGCGTCGACGTGCGGCTGGCAGCCGACGAGTCGATCCGGACAGCGACGGATCCGTTGCGGGTCACGGGTTTGGAAGCCGCTGACATCGTCGTGCTCAAGGTGCAACCGATGGGCGGCGTCCGGCGCTGCCTCGACGTCGCCGAGGCGTGCGGCCTCCCGATCGTGGTGTCGAGCGCGGTCGAGACGTCGGTGGGCATCGCCGCCGGGGTTGCCCTCGCGGCCGCGTTGCCCGAGCTGCCGTTCGCCTGCGGGCTCGCCACGGTGCAGCTGCTGGCGGAGGACGTGACCACCGAGTCACTGCTGCCGGTCGACGGGATGCTGCCGGTTCGCAGGGTGCAGCCGGACCTGGCGCTGGTGCACGCAGATGCGACCACGCGCGCCGCCTGGACCGATCGACTGCAAGCGGCAAGCGATGTCCTCGACTGACCGCTACGTCAACGCAGGCGCGGCGTTCGCCGCCGTTGTCGTCGACGAGCTGACCCGCCACGGGGTGACCGACGCCGTCATCGCACCCGGCTCGCGTTCGACACCGCTCGCCCTCGCGCTCTTGTCCGACCCTCGGGTCCGATTGCACGTGCGGATCGACGAACGGTCGGCCGGGTTCCTCGCCCTCGGCATCGCCCGGACGTCGGAGCGCCCGGTGCCGGTGCTCTGCACGTCGGGAACGGCGACAGCACATCTGCATGCGGCGGCGCTGGAGGCCGACCAGTCGCGGGTGCCGCTCCTGCTGTTCACCGCCGACCGGCCGGCGGAGCTACGCGGCGTCGGCGCCAACCAGACCGTCGATCAAGTCGGGCTCTACGGCAGCGCGGTGCGGTGGTCGTGCGACGTCGGCGTGCCGGAGTCACGCCCGGAGTCGGTCGCCTACTGGCGGTCGGTCGTCTCCCGCGCCGTCGCGGTCGCCGCCGGTCGGTCGTCGGGTCCGGCCGGACCGGTACACGTCAACCTGCCGTTGCGCGAGCCTCTGACGGCAACCGACGACGGCGTCGGCTTTCCCTACCCGGTCGACGGTCGTCCCGGTGGGGCCCCGTGGACCGACGCGTCCCGGGGGTCGTCGCAGCCGCCGACGGCGCTCGCCGACCAGATCGGTTCGGCCCGGCGCGGCGTGCTGGTCGCCGGCGACGGGCTCGGCCGGTCCGACGCGGCCGCGGTGGCGTCGCTCGCGGCCCGAGCCGGATGGCCCCTCATCGCCGAGCCGCACAGCAACGCGCGCAGCGGGTCACAGGCGTTGCGTGGGACCGACGCTCTGCTGCGCGACCCCGACTACGTCCGCGGGCACCGCCCGGATCTCGTCGTCGTGGCCGGTCGCGTCGGCCTGTCCCGCACGCTGCTCGCCTGGCTCGCCGCGACCCCACACGTCATTGTCGACCGCGACGGAATGTGGTGGGACCCGACCCGCAGCGCCGTCTCCGTCGTACGTGCTGACGTCAGCGCACTCGCGCGCTTGCCCGCAACGACCGCAGACGCGGGATGGCTCGAGTCCTGGCTCGAGCCGGCGAAGGCGGCTGGTGCGGCCATCGACGCAGTGCTCGACGAGACCGACGCACTGACCGAACCGCGCGTCGCTCGCGACGTCGCCGCGAGTCTGCCGGAGGGCGCGGCGCTCGTCGTCGCATCGAGCATGCCGATCCGCGATCTCGACCTGACCATGCAGCCACGGTCGGACCTGCGGATCGTCGCCAACCGCGGGGTGTCCGGCATCGACGGCTTCGTCTCCACCGCGTCCGGGGTTGCGCTGGCGAACTCCGGCCCGACCTGGGCACTCGCCGGCGACCTGTCGGTGCTGCACGACGTCAACGGCCTGCTCGTGGGACCGGGCGAAGTCCGCCCCGACCTCACTGTCGTCGTCGTCAACAACGACGGGGGTGGCATCTTCTCGTTGCTGCCGCAGGCGAGTGGTGATGCTGCCGCTTTCGAGCGACTCTTCGGCACGCCGCACGGTGTCGATATCCAACAGCTCGCCACTGCCTACGCCGTCG
>JAVEEE010000221.1 GCA_030840615.1 Frankiaceae bacterium
GCGACGTGAAAGGTCTCTACGCGAAAGCACGGGCGGGCGAGATCAAGGGGTTCACCGGCATCGATGACCCTTACGAGGAGCCGACCGATGCCGAGCTGGTCATCGACACGTCGCTGGTGTCACTCGAGGACGCCGTCGACCGCGTGGTGTCCTTCCTCGACCAGACGACCTGAGCGCGCCCGCTCCAGGTCGCGCCTTGTCCTAGTCGAAGCGGTGGAAGAGGCTGCGGCCGCCGACCTGGCGGATGATCGCACCCTTCTCGAGCCGGTCCTTCACCGAGCAGGTCGTCGACTTGAGGCAACCGTCGGCGATCGCGACCGCCGGGTAGCCGCGTGGATCGACGACCATGTCGATGAAGTCGAGCAGGTTGCGGTCGGGCGAGGTCTGCGTGTCGGCGTCGAGACAACCCACCGTGCCCAGCGTGCAGATCTCGCCGACCTGCACCGGACTGCCCGGCGTCGCGTCGTAGGTCGTCCAGTGCGCGCCACGGTCGAACGTGTAGGACAGGTAGAGCCGCCACACGCCGCGGAACTTCGGGTTGTTGGAGTTGCCGCGGGTCTTGGTGCCGAGGTAGGCGATCGCGGCGCGGTCACCGTCGCCGGCAACGGCAACCGGGAACCGGGTCTGTACGACGCCGACGTCCTTGCCGAGCGCGACATCGCGGCCCCACTTGGCGCCCTTGTTGCGGCTGACGACGACGTGCACGCGACCGCCGCCCTGGCTGGCCGGTCCGGCATCGTTGCTGCCGTAAGCGGCATAGAGGGTGCCGTCCTTGCCGACCGCGATCGAACCGTCGCCGGCGTTGCCCTGCGTCGCGCCGGGGATCTCGCGCAACGTCCACGACAGCGTGTTGTCACCGCTGACATAGACGCCCTGGCCGTGACCGCAGCCGCTCGGCATCAGGTAGACGGTGCCGTCGGGCGCCGACTTCACGTGGCCCGTGATCGTCTGGCACCGGGCGTCGGTGTCGACCGGGGTGGCCGGCAGGAACGACTCGCCACCGTCGACGCTGACCGCGCAGTCGGTGAACTCGATGTCGTTGGTGCAGTAGTAGAGCAGGTTGGGGTAGCCGACCGGCGCGAGCGTCGAGCCCTTCGCCGGCTTGCCGCTGCCGACGGTCTGGTGGTCGAACGCGATGCCCGGCCCGCAGCCCGTCGCGGACGGCTTCCACGAAGCGCCGTCGTCGTCGGTGAACGCCTGCAGCGAGCAGCCCTGCAGCTCGAGCTGGTTGACGTAGGTGCGGTTGGTGGTCGGATCGGTGTAGAGGATCGGGTCGCTGGTCTGGTAGCCCTCGAGCAGGCCGGTCACGTCGGTCCAGGTCGACGAACCCCTGCCCGACTTGTCGAAGCCGGTGACCCGCAACGTCTGCAGTCCGCACTGGAACAGCACCGCGCCGGTCTTGCGGTCGACGCCGAGCGTCGGCTCGCCACAGTGGTCACCGATGCCCGACTGGCTGAAGTTGCCGGTGTGCGGCAGGCCCGTCGACGGCAGCCCCACCTGACCCTTGGCGCCGACCGGCGACTCGTATTGCCGGAAGGTGGGGGTGTGGCCGGACTTCGCCGCGTGAGCGCTCGCCGCGAACGGCGCAAGCGCCGCGATGGCACCGACGAGGGCAAGACGACGGTTACGCATAGTGATCTCTTCGCTGCCCCAAACGCGGTTCCTTCTTTCGCCTGAGCGAGTCAGGTCGCGGGAGCGGCGTTAGGGTCGCGGCGCGAGCGAGGAACGAGCGAGAGAGCGCACCCGAGCCGCAGAGCGAGCTGCGAGCTGCGAGCGATGCTCAGCGTTCGGTGGCGTCCTTACCGGAAAGGCCTTGGACCGCCTCGAGCATCTGGTCGGCAATCGCCGGGTGGCAGACGAGCAGGTCGAGGGTCAGCCGCTCCCTGGTGTTGAACGTGAGCGGGGAGCCGTCGAGCCGGCTCACGTGCAGCCCGGCAGCAGCGGCGACCGCGACCGGGGCGGCCGAGTCCCACTCCTTCATCCGGCCGCTGTGCACGTAGGCGTCGGTGTCGCCGAGCACGACCGACATCGCCTTCATGCCGGCGCTCCCCAGCGGTACGTCGACGGCTCCGGTGCTGGCCGCGACGTCGTCGAACCAGGCCGGTCGCCGTGTCCGGCTCACGGCGAGCCGTGGCGGCCCCGACGGCGCCGGACGCGTCGGCAGGTCGCCGGCGGTCGTCAGCGTCCGGCCGAGGCCGGGCAGGGCGACCGCTGCGGCGACGAGGCCGTCGTCGGTCGCGGCGTCGCGCTGCCACAGCGCGACGTGCACGGCCCAGTCGGTCCGGCCCTCCTCGCCGTATTCGTTGGTGCCGTCGAGCGGGTCGACGATCCAGACCCGGTCGGCGTCGAGGCGGGCCAGGTCGTCGGCGGCCTCCTCGGACAGCACGTTGTCGGCCGGCCGGGCCCGGGTCAGCTCCGCACTCAAGAAGTCCTGCGATCGCATGTCGCCGGCCTTGCGCAGCACGTCCGGCTCGGCGAAACCCATCTCGTCGCGCAGCGCCAGCAGCAGCTGGCCCGCACGTGTCGCCAGGTCACCGGCGAGCGCGGCATCCGCCGCGATGGTCACAGCATCATCCCGGCGCCGACTGTCGCGCCGGTCGACTCGTCGATGAGCAGGAACGAGCCGGTGACGCGGTTACGCCGATATTCGTCGACGAACAGCGGCTGCGTCGTACGCAACAGCACCCGGCCGATCTCGTTGAGCGACAGCGAATCCGCCGTCTCATCCCGGTGCAGCGTGTTGACGTCGATGCGGTATTCGAGGTCGCGGACCTGTGCGCGTGCACTGCGCGTCGTGTGCTTGATCGCATACATGCCGCGCACGCTGAGCGGCTGGTCAGACAGCCAGCACACCATCGCGGACACGTCCTGGGTGACTCGTGGCTGGTTGTGCGGGCGGCAGATCATGTCGCCGCGGCTGACGTCGACGTCGTCGCTGAGCCGGATCGTCACCGACATCGGCGAGAACGCCTCGTCCACCGGCCCGTCAGCGGTGTCGATCGACTCGATCGTCGTCGCGAGGCCGCTCGGCAGGACGACGACGTCGTCGCCGGGCTTGAACACGCCGCCCGCGACCTGTCCCGCATAGCCGCGGTAGTCGTGCAGGTCGCGGTTGGTCTGGTGCTGCGGGCGGATGACGTATTGCACCGGGAACCGCGCGTCGATGAGGTTGCGGTCACTGGCGATGTGGACTTCCTCGAGATGGTGCAGCAACGAGGAGCCGTCGTACCACGGCATGTTGGCACTGCGGTGTACGACGTTGTCGCCGAGCAGCGCGGAGACCGGGATGAAGGTGAGGTCGCCGATGTCGAGCTTGGTCGCGAACTGGCGGAACTCGTTGCGGATGCGCTCGAAGACCGCCTCGTCGTAGTCGACCAGGTCCATCTTGTTGACGCACAGCACCAGGTGGGGCACCCGCAGCAGTGACGCGATGAACGCGTGGCGGCGCGACTGCTCGACAATGCCCTGCCTCGCGTCGATGAGGATCAACGCGAGGCTGGCGGTCGACGCACCGGTGACCATGTTGCGGGTGTACTGAATGTGGCCGGGGGTGTCGGCGATGATGAACTTGCGCTTCGGCGTCGCGAAGTAGCGGTAGGCGACGTCGATCGTGATGCCTTGCTCCCGCTCGGCCCGCAGGCCGTCGGTGAGCAGCGCGAGGTTGGTCTGCTCGT
>JAVEEE010000232.1 GCA_030840615.1 Frankiaceae bacterium
ACCATCCGGGTCGGCGACCGCGGTCAGGATGTTTTCCTCGCACGTGACGACTGCGAGATCGCCGTCGACCGACGTCACGACGCCGGTCAGGAAGAACTGGATGTAGTTGGTGTTGGCCATGATCACCGACCAGGACCTCAGCACCCGCGACCGACCGCGCAACAACGGCCAGCCGGGATGCACGCAGCAGACATCGTCGGCGTCGTCCCAGATCGCTTCCATCCGGTCGACGTCGCCCACCTCGAACGCCGCGTAGAGCTCGGCGTTGGCAGCGGTGACCGCGTCGACGTCCGCCGTCACGACGACCCGCCCAGCGGGTCGGGCCGAGACTCGGCGGCCGCCACCCGCGCGACGACTCTTACGGCGTCGGCACTCGCCCGCACGTCGTGCACCCGCACCGCCCACGCGCCGGCGGCGGCGGCCAGCGTGGTGACGGCGGCGGTCGCGTCGTCGCGGTCCAGGACCGGGCGCAGCTGGTCGCCGTGAGACAGCAGGCCGCCGAGGAAAGACTTGCGGCTGGCCCCGATGAGCAACGGCCGGCCGAGGTCGTTCAGAGCGGCAAGGTCGGCGAGCAAGGCCCAGTTGTGCTCCGCATTCTTGGCGAAGCCAAGCCCCGGGTCGAGGACCACCTGCTCGGCGTCGACACCCGCCGCGATCACCCGATCGAGCCGGTCCTGTAGCTCCGCGCGGACCTCGGCGACAACATCGTCGTAGTGCGCGAGGTCCTGCATGTGCGCGCTGTGCGCCCGCCAGTGCATGACGACGTAGGGCACTCCCGCGGCGGCGACCAGCCGCGGGAGGTCGGGGTCGGCCAGGCCACCGGAGACGTCGTTCACGATCTGCGCACCGTTACGCAGCGCGACCTCCGCGGTGGAGGCGCGCATGGTGTCGATGCTGACCACGGCGCCGGCTGCGGCGAGTCGGGCGACGACGGGAGCTACCCGAGCCTGCTCCTCTGCTGCGGAGACGCGCGCCGCGCCCGGTCGCGTCGACTCGCCACCGACGTCGAGCAGGTCGGCGCCCTCCGCCAACAGCTGCAGACCGTGCTGCACAGCACTTTCGGCATCGGCGAACGAGCCGCCGTCGCTGAACGAATCCGGCGTCACGTTGATGACGCCCATCACCCGGCACCGGTCGAGCGGCGGCAACCCCCGCACCGTCCCGCCCCACCCGATTTGCGGGACCGGAATCGTCACCGGCCCAGGATGAGGCTCATCGCCTCGGAGCGGGTGGAGACGCTGTCGCGGAACGACCCGCGCACGGCCGACGTGACGGTCTTGGCACCCGCCTTGCGCACCCCGCGGATCGACATGCACATGTGCTCGGCCTGTACGACGACGATGACACCGCGCGGTTGGAGACAGGCTTCGAGGGCGTCGGCGACCTGAGTCGTCAACCGCTCCTGCACCTGCGGGCGACGGGCGTAGAGGTCGACCAGCCGGGCGATCTTCGACAGCCCGGTGATCTGACCCTTGTCGTTCGGGATGTAGCCGACGTGCGCCACACCGACCCAGGGGACGAGATGGTGCTCGCACATGCTGGCCACTTCGATGTCCTTCACCAGCACCATCTCGTCGTGCTGTGCCTCGAAGATGGTCGTGAGGACGCTGCTCGGATGCGCGCCGAGTCCCGAGAAGATCTCGGCGTACATCCGGCCGACCCGGGCCGGGGTGTTGCGCAGTCCGTCGCGGTCGGGGTCTTCGCCGACGGCGAGCAGGATCTCGCGAACCGCGGCCGCGATGCGTTCCTGGTCGATCACTCGCTCGGCGTCAGTCGGTGGAGCGCTTGGTCGTACGACGGGCCGTCGTCTTCTTGGCAGCGCCGTTGCTGGAGCCGGACCGGCCGTTGCTCGAACGCGGGGAGCGACCGCGGCCGTTGCTCCCGCGCTTGAGGTCGGCGACATCGCTGGGGCCGAGCAGAGCAAGCTCGTTGGGAGTGAGCACCGGCGGGATGTTCTTGGCGGGACGCCGGCGCGGGCTCTCGAAGACGCGAATCGGCCGCTTCTGGACGGCGGCGAAGATCTCGGCCAGCTCGTCCTTGCCCACGGTCTCCTTGTCGAGCAGCCGCAGCACGAGGTTGTCGAGGACGTCGCGGTACTTCACCAGGATGTCCCAGGCCTCGTCGTGGCCACGGCCGATGAGAGTGCTGATCTCCTCGTCGATCTGCGACGCGACCTCCTCGGAGTAGTCGCGCTGGTGACCCATGTCGCGACCGAGGAACACCTCGCCCTCGCCCTGGCCGAAGCGCATCGCGCCGAGCTTGTCGCTCATGCCGTACTGCATGACCATCGCGCGCGCGATGGACGTGGCCTTCTCGATGTCGTTGGCGGCACCGGTCGTCGGCTCGTGGAAGACGAGCTCCTCGGCCGCACGGCCACCGAGCGCGTAGGCGAGCATGTCCATCATCTCGCTGCGCGTCTGCGTGTATTTGTCCTCGGTCGGCAGCACCATCGTGTAGCCGAGCGCGCGACCGCGGGCGATGATCGTCACCTTGTGCACGGGGTCGGTGTTGGGCAGCGCGTAGGCCACGAGCGCGTGCCCGCCCTCGTGGTAGGCGGTGACCTTCTTCTCCTTGTCGCTCATGGCCCGCGTCTTGCGCATGGGGCCGGCGACGACGCGGTCGATCGACTCCTCGAGCGTGAACGTCGTGATCTGCTTGGTGTCGTTGCGGGCCGTCAGCAAGGCCGCCTCGTTGATGACGTTGGCCAGGTCGGCGCCGGTGAAGCCGGGGGTGCGCCGGGCCAGGCCGTCGAGGTCGACGTCGGCGCCCATCGGCTTGCCGCGCGCGTGGAGCGCGAGGATGCGCACGCGGCCCTCGTGGTCGGGCTGGTCGACGGTGACGTGGCGGTCGAAGCGGCCCGGGCGCAGCAGCGCCGGGTCGAGGATGTCGGGGCGGTTGGTCGCGCCCACCACGACGATGCCCGAGTCGACGTCGAAGCCGTCGATCTCCACGAGGAGCTGGTTGAGGGTCTGCTCGCGCTCGTCGGAGCCGCC
>JAVEEE010000244.1 GCA_030840615.1 Frankiaceae bacterium
GCCCCCGCAAGGTCAAAGGGGTCGAGGGCGACCTCGACGCGATGATGCTCGACATGAAGCGGACGTTCGACGAGATCGTCTTCGCCCACGCCGATCCAGAGCGCGCGCAACAGATTCTCGCCAACCCGTTCTACGTGTCACTGTCGTCGAGCTTCGCGGGGACGCAGGAATACATGGCCATGGAAAAGCTCGGACAGCTTCGAGCCCAGGGCGCGTGGGACCTCATCGTGGTGGACACGCCGCCGAGCCGCTCCGCACTGGACTTCCTCGACGCACCTCAACGGTTGGGACGCTTTCTCGACGGACGGATGATCCGGCTGCTGCTCGCGCCCGCGAAGGCAGGCGGACGCGGGGTGATGAAGGTGTTCACGGTCGGGTTCAACGTGTTCACCAACGTCATGACGAAGGTGCTGGGTGCGCAAGCGCTGAAGGATCTCAGTCTCTTCGTCGCGTCGTTCGAGACGATGTTCGGCGGCTTCCGGGAACGCGCCGACCACACCTACCGCTTGCTCAAGGAGCCGGGCACGGCCTTCGTCGTCGTCGCCGTCCCGGAGCGCGACGCGTTGCGCGAGGCGGCGTACTTCGTGGAGCGACTCGGCGCTGAGCGGATGCCGCTGGCAGGTCTGCTTCTCAACCGCGTGCACACCAGCGCAGCGGCTGGTCTTTCGGTCGAACGCTCGCTGGCGGCCGCGGAGCAGCTCGACGAGTCCGACGCGTCAGGTCTCACGGCCGCGGTGCTGCGCATCCATGCGGATCGACTGGCAACCGCAGCGCGGGATCGCAAGATGGCCGAACGGTTCGCTGCGGCGCATCCTGGCGTGGCGATCGTTCAGGTAGCGGCGCAGGCGAGTGACGTCCACGACCTCGAGGGGCTACGCCGGATCGCGGCCGAGATGGCGAGCGGCCCGGACGCGACGGCGCCGGTCGGCGAAGGGTTGCAGCAAGCCGGCTGACTAGCCGGCGACGGTGACCCGCTCGACCAGCGGCAGGTCGGCGGTCTCGAAGTCCGTCATCGCGGTCTCGAGCAGTCGACGCCAAGACGTGACGTTGGGCCGGCGGCGCAGCAGCGCGCGGCGCTCTCGCTCGGTCATCCCACCCCAGACGCCGAACTCGACCCGGTTGTCGAGGCTGTCCGCCAGGCACTCGGTGCGGACGGGGCAGCCCAAGCAGACACTCTTGGCCCGGTTCTGGGCCGCACCCTGCACGAAAAGGCTGTCTGGGGCGTTGTTGCGGCATGCCGCACGAGTGGTCCAGTCCTGGGTCCAGGGCATGGCGGGCGTCCTTCGGTTGAGTGGCCGAGCCGGCGCCCCCGCGCCGTCTCCATGACCGTACGAACCGGACGCAAAGGACGGCAGTCCCCGTTCGTCTCATTCTTGGATAGTCCTTTCGGAGGATGGGCAATGACCGAACGGCGTGCATCGCCTTCCGATGAACGCAGGACGGGACATTTCCGGCGCGCGCTGAAGGGGTAGTTCGCGCGCCGCCGCCCGTAGGCTGGCGGCGTGCGAGACCGCCGACGGTTCGGTGCGAGCAGCGCCACAGTGCAGCGGCTCGGCATCCTCGGAGTCATCAGTGTGGTGGCCGGGCTGCTCCTGGCCGGCATGCTGCTGCCGATCGTCGGCGGCGTCGGCCTGCTGGCGCGCACCGGCGCCAACGACTTCGAGAGCCTGCCGTCCGAGCTCGAGATCACCGCGCTGCCGCAGATCTCGCGCATCCTCGCCGCAGACGGGTCGACGCTCGCCACCTTCTACTTCCAGAACCGCATCACCGTGCCGCTCAAACGGGTGCCCGACGTCATGCAGAAGGCGATCATCGCCGTCGAGGACGTCCGCTTCTACGAACATCACGGCATCGACGTCAAGGGCGCGCTCCGGGCGCTGTTCCACAACGGCTCGTCGGGCAGCGTCCAGCAGGGCGGGTCGACGCTCACGCAGCAGTACGTGAAGAACGTGCTCATCGAGAACGCGCAGGCCAAGGGCGACAAGCAGAGCGAAGCGGCTGCGCACGCCAGCACCCTGGCGCGCAAGGCCAAGGAAGCGCGCTACGCCCTGGCACTCGAACGCAAGTACACCAAGGCGCAGATCCTCGAGGGCTATCTCAACATCGCCTACTTCGGCGACGGCGCTTACGGCGTGGGCACCGCCGCGCAGCACTACTTCGGGTTGTCGGCGAACAACCTGCACAAGCTCACCCTGGCGCAGGCGGCGTTGCTCGCCGGCCTGGTGCAGTCGCCTGAGGTCTACGACCCGGCACTGCACCCGGAGGCGGCCCGGGCGCGCCGGTTCACCGTCCTCGGGCAGATGTTGAAGTACCACTTCATCGACCAGGCGGCGTACGACCGCGCCATCGTTCAACCGATCACCCTGCACCTGCACCGACAGGGCAACGGTTGCGAGGCCTCGTCCGCGCCGTACTTCTGTGACTACGTCCAGCATGAGATCGAGAACTCGCCGGCCTTCGGCGACACCCTCGCCGACCGCAAGAGGCTGCTGCTGCGCGGCGGGCTGACGATCCAGACCACTCTCGACCCCAAGGTGCAGAAGGCGGCGGACGACGCGGTGCGCAAGTACGTGTTCCCGCGCGACAAGTCCGGCGTCGCCGCAGCCGAGGCGGTTGTCCAACCCGGCACCGGAAAGGTGCTCGCGCTGTCGGTGAACCGGCCCTACGGCCAGGACGCGAAGCGCGGGCAGAACACCATCAACTACGCAGTCGACCAGGCCTACGGCGGAGGCACCGGCTTCCAAGCGGGCTCGACGTTCAAGCTCTTCGTCCTTGCCGCGGCACTGAAGGAGCGCATCCCGCTCGGCACGACGATCTACGCTCCGGCCACGATCAGCAACCTCGAAGGCTTCACCGACTGCGCCGGCAACAACCTGACCTATCCGTCGGTGAGCAATGCGGGCGAAGGCGAGGCCGGACGCTACAACCTGCTCACCGGGACCTGGTACTCCGTCAACACATTCTTCGCGCAGCTCGAGCAACGGACCGGACTCTGCCAACCCGTCAAGCTCGCCGAGGCCATGGGCATGCACCCCGCCACCGGCGGACACATCCACCAGTACCCCGCGTTCGTGCTCGGTGCCGCCGATGGTTACAGCTCGCTCGACCTCGCCAACGCCTACGCGACGGTCGCCGCGCACGGACTGCACTGCGCGCCGCTCGCCATCACGAAGGTCACCGACCAGAACGGCAAGAACGTGCGCGTTCCGGAACGGGACTGCGACCAGGCGCTCGACCCGGGTCTGGCGGACACGATCACGTCGATTCTCAACGGCGTGCTCACCAAGGCGGGCGCCACGGCTGCCAACGTGGGCGAGCCCGGCCGGCCCGCTGCGGCGAAGACCGGAACGGCCGAGAACAACTGGGCCTCGGACTTCGCGGGTTACGTGCCGCAGATGGCCGCCGCTGTCTGGGTGGGCGATCCGAAGAAGCTGCGGCCGCTCAACTACCTGACGATCGGCGGTCGGCAGTACGGCACTGTCTTCGGCGCGACGATCGCCGGGCCCATCTGGCACGACACGTTGCAGGCCGCGCTGCGCGGCGTGCCCGTGGAACCGTTGCCACCCCCCGATCCCGAGTTCGTGCACGGCTTGACCACACCCGTGCCGGACGTGAGCGGGCTGACCGTGTCTGACGCGACCAAGGTGCTCAAGGAGGCAGGCTTCCAGGTCGCCGTGTCGAGCCAGCAGGTCAAATCACTGTTCCCCAAGGGCACCGTCGCGCGCACCAGTCCGGCAGCCGGCGCAGGCTCGCCGCCGGGCGGCACCGTCGAGATCTTCCTGAGCAACGGTCATGCGCCGAAGACACATCCGTCGCCCGGGCCGTCACCGGGAAGCCCGTCGCCGAGCCCATCCGGATCGCCGAGCACTTCACCGAGCCCAACCTGTACGCCGAAGACCCACGGCAACCCGCACTGCCCCTGAGCTCGCAGCCCGTTGCGCCGTGCGGTGTCAGCCGAGCTGGCGCCGCACCTCTGCCGCCACTCGTCCGCCCTCGGCCCGGCCGGCCACCTGCGGCTGCACCAACCGCATGACCTGACCCATCGCCTGGGGGCCGGCGCTGCCTGACTCGGCAATCGCCGTACGAACAATCTCTGCGACCTCGTCGTCGGTCAGCTGCACCGGAAGGTACGTCGCGAGCACCTCACCCTCGGCGCGTTCGCGGTCGGCGAGCTCCGCGCGGCCGGCACCGTCGAACGCCTCCGCCGCCTCCCGGCGCTTCTTCGCCTCACGGGCAAGGACAGCCAGCACCTCATCGTCACCGAGCGTCCGCGCCTGCTTCCCCGCGACCTCCTCGGTGGTCACCGCGGTCAGCGCCATCCGCAGCGTTGCCACGCGGATCTCGTCGTGCGCCTTCATCGCCGTCGTGAGGTCGGCGCGCAGCTGCTCCTTGAGACCCATGACCTCACCTTAGGGTTGAGCGGTGCGCCCCGAGATCGTCGTTCCCGTCGCCGCCGCCGCAGCAGCGGCGGTCGGCGGGGTTGGCTACGCCTGGGGCATCGAACGCAAGTCGTTTCGGCTACGGAGAGCCGACGTACCCATCCTGCCGACAGGGGCGCCGAGCCTGAAAGTGCTGCACATCTCCGACCTGCACGCGACTCCCGGCCAACCCTGGAAGGTTGCCTGGGTGCGCGAGCTGGCCGCGCTGGAGCCGGATCTCGTCATCAACACCGGCGACAACCTCGCATCGCCGACAGGCGTGCCGGTCGTGCTCGATGCGTTCGGCCCGTTGCTCGGTCTGCCGGGCTTCTTCGTCCCGGGGTCCAACGACTGGTTCGCACCGAAGCCGAAGAACCTCGCGCGGTACCTGCTCCCCGACACCGGCCAGCGCATCCACGGTGACCCGCTTCCGTGGGGCGAGCTCCGGTCGGCGTTCACCGATGCCGGTTGGGTCGATCTCACCCACCGGCGTACGACGGCGCACCTGCGCGACCTGACGGTGGAGCTGGGCGGGGTCAGCGACGCCCACTTGCAAGCGGACCACTACGAGCGGATCGCGGGACCGGTCGGAGCCGGGGTCGACGTGGCACTCGGCTTGTCGCACACCCCGGAGCCGCGCGTGCTCGACGCGTTCGTCGCCGACGGCTTCCGGCTCGTGCTGTCCGGACACACGCACGGTGGTCAGCTTCGGGTGCCCGGGCTGGGTGCGTTGGTCACGAACTGCGGCCTCGATCGCCGCCAGGCCCGGGGGCTGTCACCCTGGCCGGCCGGCACCGGCGATCCGGAGCACGCCTGGCTGCACGTCTCAGCGGGACTCGGCACGTCGCCCTACGCCCCGGTCAGGTTCGCGTGCCCGCCGGAGGCGACGCTGCTCACCCTCGTGCCCGCTAGACTCAGCGCTCGCACCACCGCCTCCGGGATGTAGCGCAGCTTGGTAGCGCACCTCGTTCGGGACGAGGGGGTCGTGGGTTCGAATCCCGCCATCCCGACCAGATCCGGCCGGTGTCTCCGCAGGTCAGAGGCACCGGCCGTTCATCAACCGCTCACCTCGACGGTCTGCGGTGGCCGAACTCCGGCCCTCGAAGACCGGCGGTGGCCCTCGTAACTCCGGTTGCGACCCGCCGCGGATGATCTTGGTCGAGCATCCCTCTTGTGATGCAGTGATGTTGTGGATTCTCGTCGGCTCCGGGTGGAATTCATCCGGTTCGCCCTGCTCG
>JAVEEE010000258.1 GCA_030840615.1 Frankiaceae bacterium
GAGATCGACGACGACGGCTTCGTGCGGATCACCGGACGCAAGAAGGAATTGATCGTGACGGCCGGCGGCAAGAACGTCGCCCCCGCCGTGCTCGAGGACCGGCTGCGCGCGCACGCGCTGGTCAGCCAATGCATGGTCGTCGGCGACCAGAAGCCCTTCATCGCCTGCCTCGTCACGATCGACGAGGACGCCTGGCCGGGCTGGAAGTCCAAGCACGGCAAGCCCGACGACGCGACCGTCGCCGACCTGGTCGACGACGAAGACCTGCGCGCGGAAGTGCAGGCTGCGATCGACGAGACCAACAGAGCGGTGTCCAAGGCCGAGGCCATCAAGGCGTTCCGCATCCTCGGCGACGACTGGACCACCGACAGCGGTCACCTGACGCCGTCGTTGAAGGTCAAGCGCAACGTCGTGCTCAAGGACTACGCGAAGGACGTCGAGGCGCTCTACTCCGCACCGAAGAAGGCGTGATCCGAGCGGTGCAGCTGCGCTGGCCGCCCAGCCGGCGATCCAACGACCGAGCCGCGGCCGACTGGTCGATCCCAGGCATCACCCAATGGGCACCGGCGCGCGTCGCGCTCGCTGTGCGCCTGCTCATCCTCATGCTCTGCTTCGTGCTCACGGCGGCATCGACCGACCGCGCCGAAAACCTGAAGTGGTTCCCGCTGCTCGTGGCGGCGGCGGTGATCGGAAGCGTCCGGCAGGAGCCCCGGATGACCGGCCGGCTGCTGCGGATCGCCGAGGCGCTGACGGCAGCGGGCGCGGTGATCCTCACCTCGGAACCGATGAGTCCACTCTTCCCCTACGTGATCGCGCCGGCGTTCGCCGGCGGACTGCTCGCAGGGGTCAGCGGTGCCATCGTCTCGCCGGGGTTCGCGGCGCTGGCGCTGCTGATCGCGTCGCCGTTCCTGAAGGACGCCACCGACTTCGATCCGGCGATCGCGCAGTGGATCGTGCTCGCGGTCGCGTCCGGGCTGCTCGCCGCGTGGATCCGCCGGCTGCTCCTTCCTCGCGAGATCGATGCCGCGGCAGTGGCCGACACGTCCTACGCCGCGGCGTACCGGTTGCTGGCGCAGCTGCGTCCGGTCGCGCGCGAGCTGTCGGTCGGTCTCGACCCGGGCACGATCGCGCAGGGACTGCTGCAGTCACTGAAGGACCTGCACGACTTCGAACGCGGCGCGGTGTTCGTGCGCACCGGCGGGGGGCGGCTGGTGCCGCTCGCATTCATCGGCTCGTCGCGGATGGACTGGGACGTCGATGTCACGGGTGACAGCCCGTTCGCCGAGGCGTGGTTGACCCAGCGGCCGCAACGGCTCTCCCGCCAGATCTCGGGCCCACCCGGCAGTGCGCTGGTGATCCCGCTCGTCATTGGGCTACGGACGTTTGGGCTCGTCGGCTACGAGACCATCCGCCGCAGTCTGGGAGCCTCCGATGCCGCTGAAGCGTCGACGCTCGCCAGTGAGGTGGCACTGCGGCTGGAAACGGCCCTGCTTTTCGACGAGGTGCGCGGGCTGGCGACGGCGGAGGAACGCCGCCGGGTCGCCCGCGAGATCCATGACGGCATCGCGCAGGAGCTGTCCTACCTCGGCTACTTCGTCGACGGGCTCGCGGCTGAAGCGCGGACGAGCGGTGACGCACTCGAGCCCCAGCTCGTGCAGCTCCGCTCCGAGATCACCCGTATCGTCAGCGAGCTGCGCATGTCGATCTTCGACTTGCGCAGCGAGGTCGACGTGCACGGCGGGTTGGGCGCGGCGCTGAGCGAATACGTGCGGACGGTGGGCCGGCAGAGCGGCCTGGTCGTGCACCTGTCGCTGGCCGAGTCGCCCAACCGGTTGCCGGCGGAGACCGAGGCGGAGCTGCTGCGGATCGCACAGGAGGCCTGCACGAACGCGCGCAAGCACGCCGAGGCGGAGAACCTCTGGGTCTCACTCGAGGTCGAGCCGCCGACGGCGCTGCTGCGCATCGAGGACGACGGTCGGGGGCTCGGCCGGGCCCGCACCGACAGCTACGGGCTGCAGATCATGCGCGAGCGCGCGTCACGCCTGCGCACCAAGGTGAAGGTGGCGCCGCGTGAGCCGCGTGGGACGCTCGTCGAAGTGAGATTGGGCGCTGAGGCGGCTACGCTGCCGGAGTCAGCCGCACAGCGGGCCCGGGGGACAGCGGACGGGGATCCGCTCGACGCCGGGCTAGAGGAGACGCCGCGCAGATGAAAAAGGTCATGCTCGTCGACGACCACGACCTGATCAGGCAAGGCCTGCGTCATGCGTTCGAGCGCGCCGAGGACTTCACCGTCTGCGGCGAGGCGTCATCGATCGCCGAAGGGCTCGCGGTCGCGACCCAGACCCAGCCCGACGTCGTCATCATGGACATCAGGCTTCCCGACGGCAGCGGCCTCGAGGCCGTGAAGAGGCTGCGGGCGGGTAATGCGCAGATGGGCATCGTCGTCCTCACCATGTACGCCGGTGACGAGCACCTGTTCGGGGCCCTCGAGGCCGGCGCATCGGCGTTCGTGCCGAAGGACGCTCCGGCCGACGATGTGGTGGCCGCCGCGCGGCACGCCGCCGCGTCACCGGATGCGTTCTCGGCGGCCGACCTGGCGTCGGCGATGAAGCGGCGGCTCACGCCGTCCGGTCCGCAGGTGTCGCCGCGGGAGAAGGAAGTGCTCGGTCTGCTGGCCGACGGGCTGGCCGTGGCACAGATCGCGAAAGCGCTCTACATCTCTGAGTCGACGGCGAAGACGCACATCTCGAAGCTCTACGAGAAGCTCGGCGCCGGCAACCGCGCGCAGGCCATCATGTCGGCGATGCGGATGGGTCTCATCAAGCCGCAGACGGCCGAGGACGAGCTCCGCTGACCGAATCCGGCTCTGTCAATACGACAAAGAGGCCGATTATCTACTCCTGACCGCCGATTCCTTCGGTGTCCTGCAGGCGGCAGCATGTCCCTCGGCGCCTGGACTCGAGGGGGGCCCAGGGACACGTGGAGACGGGCCGGTCGCTTGCCGATCGGCCCGTTACCTTGCCTCTGGGTACGGGTTCAGGCGTCTCGGCCGCCAGCGGGCTTGTAGCGCTGGTTGATCGAGGTGTCAATCCCCTGCCCGGCCGAGCCGCCCGGCTGCGTGGCGACAGATCCGAACCCGACACCCGATGAACAACCGGGCCTGTTTCACCTTGACTAGGGAGTGTTCGGACGTCCAGCGACGAACGGCGGAAACGTGTTGTCTCAGACCGAGGTGCCACGGCGCAGGATGCGCCGGCTGCACCTCGACCATGTCCTCATTGCGATCGGCACCCTCGGCGTCATCGCCGCTGTGATCGTCGCGCTCTGGCCGAAGGTGTAAACGACTGTGGCTCTCCGACGACCCAAGACCGAG
>JAVEEE010000275.1 GCA_030840615.1 Frankiaceae bacterium
CGTTCCGTCGACGCCAGCGGGGCATTCAACATCCACAACACGGAGTTCTCCGAGGTCATCGCCGGCGACGGCGACCGCGCGGCCTTCGCGTTCCTCGGTACGACGACCCGCGGCTCGACCCAGGCCACGAAATTCGGCAAGAACAAGTCCCTCACGAAGTTCACCGGCGGTGAGTGGCATCTCTACGTCGCCACCACCTATGACCGCGGCGCGCACTGGACGACGGTCGACACCACGCCCAACGACCCGGTGCAGCGCGGCTGCATCTGGAACAGTGGCGGCTCGGTCCCCTGCCGCAACCTGCTCGACTTCAACGACATCACCGTGACGAAGAGCGGCCGGGTGATGGTGGCGTTCGCCGACGGTTGCGTCGGCCCGGCCATCGATCCGAAGGCGCACTGCATCACGTCGCTCAACGTGGGCGCCAACACGCTGACCCAGCACGGCGGCATCGTCCGCCAGATCTCGGGCAAGGGACTGTTCGCTGCTCACGACCCCAAGAAGCCTGGCGGCACGCCCGGCACGGGTGGCAACACCGGCGGCACCGGCAACACAGGTGGCACCGGCGCCGGCAGCGGCGGGAACCTCGCTAACACAGGGTCCGCGCCGACGCTGCCGTTCGTCGGGACCGGGCTGCTCCTCGCCGGTCTGGCCCTCGGCGGACTGCTCGGCTGGCGCCGGCGCACCCGCGCCGTGAAGTCCTGATCTGATCGGTCGAGCGCAGGCCCGGAGGGTTCAGCGGCCCTCGTCCTGGCGGCGCTGCCAGCGCTCCTCGAGCCGCGTCTTCAGCGACTGCCTGGGCGGCGCCGCCGATCGGGCCGCGGTCGCCTTGGCCGGTGCCGCGGCGGCGCGCGTGCGCTGCCTGCGGGACATGGCCAGCCACGCCCCGGTGAGCATCAGCAGGAAGCCACCGACACCGAGCGCGACGCCGAGGACGGTGTTGCCGCCCTGCACGATGACGCCGCCGACGAGCAGGCCGAGACCGAGGAGCACGAGCAGGATCGCGCGGAGCACCCTGGTCCGCTGCAGGCTACGCAGGTCGCGCACCCGCCAGCTCTGCGCGAACTTAGGGTCCTCGGCGTAGAGCGCCTGCTCGATCTGCTCGAGCAGCCGCTGCTCGTGCTCGGAGAGCGGCACTGGCTCCTCCATCGGCCGGCTGGTACTAAGGGAAGGATACGAGCGAGCGCCGACGACGGAAAGCGAACACTCACACCCGTTTGGGCCCATCCTCCTTCCGGTCGCGTTCGACCAGGGTCGCCGGACGCACTGCGCCGGCCCCGAAGCGGGCCGCGGCCTGGTCCGACGCCTGCTCGGCGGCGCGCCATTCCTCCCCACCGCCGCCCATCGACAGCTGCCGCGGAGTCGTGTCGCTGGCGACCAGACCCTCGACCCGGACACCCACGAGCCGGATCCGCGCCCGCTGCAGGCCGAGCGCCTCGTAGAGCCCGCGAGCAGTCTCGTAGACGACCCGGGCGACGTCGGTCGGCTCGCGCAAGGTCTTGGACCGCGTGATCGTGGTGAAGTCGGCGAACCGCACTTTCAGGGCGATCGTCCGGCCCATGTGGTCGGTGGCGCGCAGCCGGGCGGCGGTCCGCTCGGCCAGGCGGAGCAGCTCCCGCAGCACCACCGCGGGATCGTCGACGTCGCGGGCGAACGTCTCCTCGGCTCCGATGCTCTTGTCCGGCTCGTGCGCGACGACGCTGCGGTCGTCGCGTCCCCAGGACAGCGCCGACAGATGTGCACCCGCGGCCTGGCCGAGCGCGCGCTGCAACGTCGACAACGGGGTGTTGGCGATGTCGCCGATGGTCCGCAGGCCGAGCCGGGTGAGCGCCTCCTCGGTCTTGTCGCCCACGCCCCACAGGACACCGACCGGCAGCGGGTGCAGAAACGCCACGACGTCGTCACGGGGTACGACGATCATGCCGTCGGGCTTGGCCCGCGCCGAGGCGAGCTTCGCGACGAACTTGCTGCTGGCAACGCCGACCGAGCACGTGATGCCCTGCTCGTCGACGACGCGAGCGCGGATCAGCGCACCGATCTGCCGGGAGGTGCCGAGCCGGCGCTGCGCCCCCGCGATGTCGAGAAACGCCTCGTCCAGTGACAGCGGCTCGACCAGCGGGGTGATCGACCGGAAGATCTCCATCACACCGCGCGAGGCCTCGTCGTACAAGCCGTGGCTCGGCGGGATCACCGTCGCCTGCGGGCACATCCGCCGGGCCCGCATCATCGGCATCGCACTGTGCACTCCGAAGGCGCGTGCCTCGTAGGTCGCGGACAGTACGACGGACCGCGAGCCCAGGCCGCCGACGATCACCGGAGTGCCGACGAGCTCGGGGCGGCTGCGCAGCTCGACCGAGGCGTAGAAGGCGTCCATGTCGACGTGGAGCACCGGGCAGCCGGTGTCGTCGCCGAGCTGTTCGGGCAGCGGACCGTTGCGCTGGAGCTGACGCCTGGTCACCGGGCCCGTCCCCGGTCAGTCGCGGTCGGCGAGGACGTGCAGCTGGGTCGCGATCGCGAGGTAGTCCGGGCGCTCGGCGGCCATCCGCTCCAGCGCGAGCAGGTCATCGACCGCCTGCGGGTCGCCGTCGAGCAGTGCCGGCGGCAGCAGGTCGGCAAACACGCGGACGCCGTGGACGGTGCGGGGCCGCAGGCCGGTGCCCGTGAGCACGAGCTGAAGCTCGTCGAGGGTGAAGCGTCGGGCCAGCGGGTCGCCGTCTCCGGTGCTGCCGGCAGCGTCGCTGAACAGCCGCAGTGCCTCGCCGAGCCGGCCGGCCGAGACCCGGGAGACCACGGCCGCCGTTCGGTTGGCCGCGAGCACGCTGGCCACACCGCCGGGCCGCAGCGCCTGGGCGATGGCGCCCAGCGCCTCGTGCGGATCGTCGACGACCTCGAGCACGCTGTGGCAGAGCACGAGGTCGAACGCGCCGGTGGGAACGAGGTCGGGCAGGCCGGCGGCATCACCTTGCATCGCCCGCACCCGGTCAGCGGTGTCGGTCTCGGCGACGCGGCGTTCGAGCGCGGCGAGTGAGTCCGGACTCGGGTCGACCACCGTGACGGTATGGCCGAGCTGCGCGAGCGGCACCGCGAATCCGCCGCTGCCGCCACCGGCGTCGAGCACCC
>JAVEEE010000308.1 GCA_030840615.1 Frankiaceae bacterium
CACCGTCTCGCCGGTGTCGGTCGGGATCTGGATGCGCAGGTAACCCTCGGGGATCTTGACCCCGGCCGTGCCGTAGCCGTAGACGCCCATCGTGCCCAGGTGCACGACATGGATGTCGAGCCCGGACTCGACGATCGCGGCCAGCAGGTTGTTGGTCGCGTTGAGGTTGTTGCTGACCGTGTAGCGCTTGTGCCACGACGACTTCATCGAATACGGCGCTGCCCGCTGCTCGGCGAAGTGGACGACGGCGTCCGGCTGCCACTCCTGCAGGAGCGACAGCAGGCGGTGGTAATGCTCCGACACGTCGAAGTTCTCGAACGGGATCTCGCGGCCGCTGTGCTCCTGCCACGCGCGCAGCCGCGTGCCCATCGGGGTGATCGGCGTCAGCGACGACGCCTCGAGCTCGATGTCGGCGTTGCGGCGGGCGAAATTATCGACAATCCGGATGTCGTGCCCCAGGGCCGAGAGGTGCAGCGAGGTGGGCCAGCCACAGAAGCCATCGCCTCCGAGCACGAGAACCTTCACGACGGCAACCTCCTTCAAGGCGCGCCGGCGCGGCACCGCCACTGCCGCCAAGATACCCGCCGGGGCCTCGCTACCCTCGCCTATCGGACCCCGGGCGCGCCACGCGCTGTGGGTGCGCGAGCTGCCATACCATCGGACGAACCCCACGTGCCAGGAGTTGCTGCATGGCGTCGAAACCGGCCCCGCACGGCGTTACCGCCGGCGGTGAGACGAGCGCTGTCGACGACAGCGGATTCACCCGAGAGAACTGCCTCGGCGGCACGGCCGCCCCGCGCTACCGGCAGTGGGAGTTCGACCTGGTCGCGCCCTACCTGGGCCGGGCAGTGCTCGAGGTCGGCTCCGGCATGGGCTACTTCTCCGAGAAGCTCGTGGAGTCCGCGCGCGACCGGCTCGTGCTCTCGGACACGGAGCCTTTCTGCCTCGACCGGCTCCGGGCGCTCTATGCCGACAACCCCAGGATCGAGGTGGCCGAGGTCGGGCTGCCCGGCACGGTCGAGATCGGCGAACCGGTCGAGACGGTCGTCGCGATGAACGTGCTCGAACACGTCGAGGACGACGTCCAGGGGCTTCGCGACCTCGCGGCAGCTGTTGTGCCCGGCGGCCGCATCGTGCTCTGGGTGCCCGCCTACATGCAGCTCTACGGCGAGTTCGACCGCAAGGTGGGGCACTTCCGCCGTTACACGCCACGCACGATTCGCGCCGCGGTCGAAGGTGCCGGCCTGACCGTCCGCCGGGTCCGCCCGGTGAACTTCCTCGGCGGCATCGCGTGGTGGATGGCCGTGCGTCGCGGCGGCGTCGGTGCACCCAACCCGAAGCTGGTCTGGGCCTACGACAACATCGTCGTACCGACGTCACGCACAGCGGAGCGCGCGATCCGTCCACCGTTCGGCCAGTCGGTGCTCTGCGTGGCCGAGGTGCCCAGGTGACCCGAGGCCGCGCCGGCGTGGCCTTGCGGGACGAGGTCGACACCGAGGCCGTCGCCGAGTTCCGGCAACGCTACGGCGACACCCGGCTCGCCGAAGTGACGGTGGTCATCGCTGCCTACAACGAGGCCGCCAACATCGCCGCGGTCCTCGACACGATCCCGTCCACCGTGTGCGGCCTACCGGTAGCCGCGCTGGTCGTCGACGACGGCAGTGACGACGGCACGGTGGCGGCGGCGCGAGCGCACCACGCCTTTGCCGCCCGGACGACGCGCAACCGCGGACAGGGCGCGGCGCTGCGGCTCGGCTATCACCTCGCGAAGTCACACGGTGCGCGTTACATCGCGACGACCGACGCCGACGGGCAGTACGACGCCTCCGAGCTCCCACTCATCATCCAGCCGCTGCTGGATGACACGGCCGACTTCGTCACCGGCTCGCGTCGGCTCGGGCTCTACACCACCGACGACGTCGTACGCCACGCCGGCGTCCATGTCTTCGCGACCCTGATGAGCGTGATCGCCAGGCGGCGCGTCACGGACACATCCAACGGGTTCCGCGCATTTCGCGCCGGAGTGCTCGACCAGCTGATCCTCGAGCAGCCCCAATACCAGGCGACCGAGCTGTTGATCGGCGTGATCTACCGCGGTTTCCGCGTCGTGGAGATCGGCACGTCGATGCGACAGCGAACCTCCGGGAGCAGCAAGAAGGGGCCCAACCTCGTCTACGGCTATCGGTTCGCGCGCGTGATCCTGCGCACGTGGCTGCGCGAATGGCGCCGCAACCGGCAGGAGCACCGACGCCTCGCCGATCCCCCGCCAAAGGCTGCCGACGACCAGGTCGAACGCCCTCGCGTCATGCGCGACGCCAGCTGACGCTCCGGCCGGCTGTGTGGGGACCGGTCAGCTAGCGGCGGGCTGCTCCATCCGCTCTTCGAGCGCTTCGGGCTCGGCGGTCTCCGGTGCGTGGCCGTGCCCGGAGAACAACCGGTTGAAGATGCGGTACTTCAGCAGGAATGACACTCCATAGGTCGCGAGGAACGCGGCCGTGTTGACGACGGTGCGGATCGGGCGGTCATGCGTGATCGAACGCGTGATGGCGTTGACGACATCCGTCACGAGCGCTGCGGCGATGGCCGTGATGATGACCGTCGTCCAGTAGGGCACGACCTCGCGCTGGAAGTTGCCGCGGCCACGCTGGCCCCACGTCCAGTTGCGGTTCAAGAAGTAGTTGACGATCGCCCCGGTGGCCGACGCTGTGAGCGATGCGCCTTTTGACCCGAGCAGGCCCGGACCGAACGTGCCCATGAACGTCGCCGTGCTGACGAGCATGGCGATGATCGAGCCGGTGAGGTACTTGGCCAGTCGGACGCCGTGCTCGTCGAAGTGCCGTCGCACGTCGTCGCGCGTGTAGAGCCGCACGGTCACCCTCCCGCGCCGGTCGCGTCGGCGGCGTGCAGGTCGCGGAAGAACGTCCAAGCGGTCTCCAGGCCGTCGCGGATGGAGACCTCGGCCTTCCACCCGAGCGACTGTGCACGCGCCGGGTCGACGAGCACCGCGGGCATCTCGCCGGGCTTGGCGGCCACGTGGTGCGCGGGCAGCTCGCTGCCCGTCACACGCCGGGCGAACTCCAGCAGCTCGAGCACGGAGAAGGACTCGCCCGCACCGATGATCGTCGGCCCGCTCCAGCCCGCCGACATGGCGAGCAGGAACGCGTCCGTGACGTCGCTGACGTGAACGAAGTCCCGGACCTGCTGCCCGTCGCCGTAGATCTGCACGGTCGTGTCCGTCAGAGCCGCGCGCATGAGCCGCGGGACCATGCTGTCCTTGAGCCCCATGCCAGGGCCGTAAACGTTGCTCAGCCGCAACGGACAGCAGGCCATGTCGTAACACGCGCTGTAGGCCGACATCAGCATCTCGGCGGCGGCCTTGGTCGCGCCGTAGGGCGTCAACGGTCGAAGCGGCAGGTCCTCGGTGATCCGCTCCCGACCGACGTCGCCGACGACGGCGTTGGTGGAGGCAGCGACGAAGCTCGGCACGCCGACCGATCGGGCCCGCTCTAGAAGCGCGGCCGTCGCGTCCACGTTCGTCGTGTGGAAGTCCGTTGGGGCGTCGACCGACTTCAGGACCGACGTGAGTGCGGCCAGGTGGAGGACCGCGTGCATGCCCGGCTGCACGGCGGCGGTCACGTTCGCGGCCTCGCGCAGATCGCCGACCACCGACTCGACCCGTGGGTCTTCGGACGGTTTGAGGTCCGCGACGGTGACCTCGGCCCCCCGCTCCAGAAGGCGGCTCGCGATGGCGCTGCCGATGAAGCCGGCGCCACCCGTCACGAGGACATGCTTGCCGGCAAGGTCGGACACGAATACTCCACATCAGGCGAACGATCGGTAACCCAGTCTCGCACGACGACTCGTCTATCGGCCGTTGCGTCGAGGCGCGTCTGCGGCAGCAAGCAGGTCGCAGTTCAGGTCGCGACGAAGCGCAACACCTGCCCGGCCCGACCGGCGGGAGCGGTCTGCCGGCCGTGCCGGTCGAGGCGGACAGCGCCCGCGTTGCCGATCACCACGTGCAGGGTGCCGTGGCGGTAGACCAGCCGTCGGCCGTGCCGCAGCAGGCCGCTGAACAGCAGGCGGCCGTGCGGCGCTGCGACCTGGATCCAGCTCACCCCGCCCGTGACCGTGATCGCCAGCAACGGTGCGGGCCTTCCCGAGGGGTGACCCGCCGGCGGCGTGGCCGTGGGCGGGGCGGGCGTGACCGCGCCGGGCGGGCTTGCGGGCGCTGTCGTCGGCGCGGTCAGCGCGACCGAGCCGGGCGGGTCACCACCCGGATGTCCGGTGAACGCCGCGTGCGCGCCGACCCCGCCCGCTCCGAGCACCATCACCGCGACCAGCGCCGGGGCGACCCAATGGCCGTGACCCGGCGGGGTCCGATGCCGGCCTTGCCCGCGCTTGGCGGGCGGCTTGCGGTGACGGCCGGACATGAGGTCAGTCTCCCACCCGGTCGGTGCTCACAGCCGGAACGCCGACCGCATGCTGTTGGCCGTCCTCGCCTTTCCCAGCCGGGAAAGACCGAGCATCTCCTCCGTCGTACGCAGCAGGGAGTAGTGACTGAAGCGGGTCGCGACGCGAGTGCCCCGTGGCACCGTCGGAGCGATCACGACTGTCGCCACGTGGTTGCCGGCACCGACGCCCTCGTCCCATGTCACGAAGACCGCCGTGTGCCCGGCGCCGTAGGCCCGGCTGCCGGTGATCCGGTCGAGCCATGCCTGCAGCCACCGGTCCGCGACGCTGGTGGAGCAGTCATGACCGTCGTGGCAGAGGTTGGGCGTCACGAACGAGAACGCGGCCAGACGCCGGCCTTTCAGGGCCTTCGCGAACGGTCCGTCGGCACCGCCGAGGCGGACGTCGCGCCGCCGGCACTGCGGGGCGATCGCCGTGAAGTACACCGCCGGGTTGTGCCGCGCGGCATAGCGGCCGTACGACGCGTGGTCGCAGCTGTGACGCATGCTCTCGGCGTAAGCGCGCCAGGGCTGACCGGAATGGCTGACCTGACCGAACAGCGAGCGCGCACCCGTGGAGCAGGTCGCCGGATCGCAGTCGCTGCTGATGCCCCGGGTGCCGCCGGACACCGCGGCGATGTAGTTCGGCAACGACGGGTGGGAGACAGCGTGATACCTCGTGGCGACGCCGCACGCCCGCCCGAACGCGGCGAGGTGCGGTGCGTCCCCGCCCGGCCCGAGCACGGAGTCGTAGCTGCGGTTCTCCATCCAGATCCAGATGACATGTCGGTAGGTCGCCGACGCAGCGTTGCCGCACGGCCGCCCAGCAGTGGCAGCCCCAGCGGTGGCCGCGCCGGCCCGGGCGGAACGTTGGTCCACGTCGACCGGCCCACTCGCGCACGCGGCGAAGGCCAGCGTCGCGCCGATCGCCGCGGCGGCGAGGAACGGACGCGAGGGCATGAACCCACCGTACGCAGGGCACCTACGCCCGCGTAGCCTCGCCGGGATGACCATCTGGCCCGGAGCGCCCTACCCGTTAGGAGCCACGTACGACGGGAGCGGCACGAACTTCGCGGTGTTCAGCGAGGTCGCAGAACGGGTCGATCTGTGTCTTTTCGACGACGACGGGGCTGAGAAGCGGGTCCGGCTCCCCGAGCGCGACGCGTTCGTCTGGCACGGCTACCTGCCCAACATCGGGCCCGGCCAGCGCTACGGGTTTCGGGTGCACGGTCCCTATGAGCCGGCGGCCGGGCTGCGCTGCAACCCTCACAAGCTCCTGCTCGACCCGTACGCCAAGGCGATCGAAGGTTCCATCGACTGGGATGAGTCGCTGTTCGCCTACCGCTTCGACGACCCCGATGAGCGCAACGACGCGGACAGCGGCCCGCACATGGTCAAGTCGGTGGTCATCTCACCGTTCTTCGACTGGCAGAACGACCGCCTGCCTCGAACGCCCTACAACGAGACAGTCGTCTACGAGGCGCATGTCAAGGGCTTGACCATCCGGCACCCGCAGATCCCCGAGGAGATGCGCGGCAGCTACGCGGCCCTGGGCCACCCGGTGATGATCGACCACTTCCACCGGCTCGGAGTGACGGCTGTCGAGCTGATGCCCGTCCACCACTTCGCGCAGGACCACTACCTGCAGGAGCGCGGGCTTCGCAACTACTGGGGCTACAACACGCTCGGGTTCTTCGCGCCCTACAACGCGTACTCGTCTGCAGGCAGCCGCGGCCAGCAGGTGCAGGAGTTCAAAGCCATGGTGCGGCGGCTGCACGAGGCCGGCATCGAAGTGATCCTCGACGTTGTCTACAACCACACCGCCGAGGGCAACCAGATGGGCCCGACGCTCTCGATGCGCGGCATCGACAACCAGGCCTACTACCGGCTGATGGCCGATGACCCGCAGTACTACATGGACTACACGGGCACCGGCAACAGTCTCAACGTGCGGCATCCGCACACGCTGCAACTCATCATGGACTCGCTGCGCTACTGGGTGACCGAGATGCACGTCGACGGTTTTCGGTTCGACCTCGCCGCCACGCTGGCACGCGAGTTCCACGACGTCGACCGGCTGTCCACGTTCTTCGACCTGGTGCAGCAGGATCCCATCGTCTCGCAGGTCAAGCTCATTGCCGAGCCGTGGGACGTCGGCGAGGGCGGCTACCAGGTCGGTAACTTCCCGCCGCTCTGGACGGAGTGGAACGGCAAGTTCCGCGACACGGTCCGGGACTACTGGCGTGGCGAGGCCGCCACGCTGGCGGAGTTCGGCTCACGCCTCACGGGCTCCAGCGACCTCTACGAGTCCGACGGTCGCAAGCCCTACGCCAGCATCAACTTCGTCACCGCGCACGACGGGTTCACTCTGCACGACCTCGTCTCCTACAACGAGAAGCACAACGAGGCCAACGGTGAGGACAACAAGGACGGCGAGAGCCACAACCGGTCGTGGAACCACGGTGTCGAAGGCGAGACGGACGACACCGACGTCATCTCCCTGCGCGAGCAGGAGAAGCGCAACTTCCTGACGACGCTGTTCCTCTCGCAGGGCGTGCCGATGTTGCTGCACGGCGACGAGCTCGGGCGCACTCAAGGCGGCAACAACAACGCCTACTGCCAGGACAACGAGCTGTCCTGGGTCGACTGGGACCGGGCCCGCGACTTCGAACACCTG
>JAVEEE010000318.1 GCA_030840615.1 Frankiaceae bacterium
ACCAGGCGGCGAGACCCGCTGTTGGCCTCCTCGAGAGCCGAGATCGTTCCGGTCAGCTCCTCGACCAAGCCCGCACGCGCCTCGAGCAACCCGCCCGAGAGCGAGCCACGCACGTCTTCCAGCTTCGTTTCCGTCGACTCCTGGAATGCCTCGACGAATCCGCGCACCGACGCGACGCCGGCCGCTGCCGAGTCACGGTGCTGCGCCATCCGGTCTTCGAGCGCCGCGAAGGACTCGTCCAACGTCGCGCGAAGTCCGTCGACAAGCTGCTCGACGTGGGCCCGCTCCGCGTCCCGGCCGCTGCCCGCTGCGTCGGTGAGCGACGTCCCGAGCGTGCCCAGGTTGCGGTCGACGGCTTCCGCGAGGTCGATCAATGCCGAGCGGATGCTCTCGGCCCACTCGCTCTGAGCCGCCGCCTGCTCGCTGAGGGTCGTGTCGGCGAGTGTCGCCAGCCGCTCCTCGACATGCGCGATCCGCTCGGTGGCGGCGCCGATGCTGTC
Source organism: Frankiaceae bacterium (assembly GCA_030840615.1). GTDB lineage: Bacteria > Actinomycetota > Actinomycetes > JAFAQI01 > JAFAQI01 > JAFAQI01. Next base: position 501 of record JAVEEE010000318.1, read on the forward strand.
GCGGGTGAGCGACTCGAGGCGCTCGGCAAGCCCGTCGAGCGTGTCCTCGACAGCAGCCAACCGCTCCTCCAGCGCGGCGCGCGTCTCCTGCGACGCGGTCTCGGCCGCGCGGCTCCCGGCCGACGCCGTGGTCAAGCCTGATGTCAAAGTCCGACGGAGGTCCGCGGCTGCCGTGTCGACTCTGGCCGCCAAGGTGTCCTCGACCCGGCTCAACGTCGACTCGAGCTGGCTCGACCCACCCGGAAGGCCGTCGAGGGCGGTCCGCAGGACCGGCAGGACGCCCTTGACGTCGGCCAGGATGTCCGCGACGTCGTCGAGCTTGTCGGTCAGCTCGGTCTGCCGGCTGGCCACCTCGGTGGTCTCCGCCTTCGCGGCAGACAGCTCACCGGACAGTCGCCCCACGCTGGCGTCGACTCCCGCCCGCACGGAGCCGATGTCCGCCCGCAACGAGCCCAGGTCGGCGCGCAGCCCGCCGAGCTCGGCGCGCAACCCGGTCAGGGCCGCAGCAAGAACCGGCCCCTCGGGTCGTTCGGGCTCGTCATCGCCCGCTGCCGCCACGAGTTCTTCGATCCGCCGCAGCAGCGCGGGCTCCCGCGCATCGGTGTCCACCACCATGGCCCCTATCGTCCGCTTCGTGGCGGACCTTACGCCCGCGGTGCGCTCGTCGCATGCACCTCGTCATAGAGGGTGGTCCGCTGCACCGCCGGGCGACCTGCCGCCGCGGCGATGGCGGTGAGGTCCGCGACCGACTTCCTCGAGCCGTGGCTGCTTCCTGCCATGCGGCTGATCGTCTCTTCCATGAGCGTTCCGCCGATGTCGTTGGCACCACCCCGCAGCATCAGCGCCGAACCCTCGACGCCGAGCTTGACCCACGAGCACTGGATGTTGTGGATCCGCCCGTGCAGCAGCAGCCGGGCCATCGCGTGCACCGCGCGGTTCTCCTGCACCGTCGGCCCTGGTCGGGCCAGCCCGGCGAGGTAGAGCGGTGCATTGAGGTGCACGAACGGCAACGGCACGAACTCCGTGAATCCTCCGGTCTCCTCCTGGATCCTCGCGAGCAGCCGCAGATGTGCGACCCAATGCGCGGGGGTGTCGACGTGGCCGTACATCATCGTCGCGGTCGTCGGGATGCCCAGCCGGTGCGCCGTCGTGATGACCTCGACCCACGTTGCGGCGGGCAGCTTTCCTTTCGTGAGCAACCAGCGCACGTCGTCGTCGAGAATCTCCGCCGCCGTGCCGGGAAGCGAGTCGACACCCGCCTCCTGGGCACGGACCAGCCAGTCGGCAATGGACAGTCCCGTACGAGCCGCGCCGTTGACCACTTCCATCGCGCTGAACGCATGCACGTGCAACGACGGCTGGCGGCGCTTCACTTCGCGCGCGATGTCGAAGTAGGCGGTACCAGGCAGGTCCGGGTGGATGCCGCCCTGCATGCAGACCTCGGTCGCGCCGACGGCGAAGGCCTCATCGGCACGGTCGCCAACCTCGTCGAGCGACAGCGTGTAGGCGTCGGCATCCGTGCGCCGCTGTGCAAACGCGCAGAACCGGCAGCCGGTGTAACAGACATTGGTGAAGTTGATGTTGCGGTTGACGACGTAGGTCACGTCGTCACCGACGGTTTCCCGGCGTACGTCGTCCGCGAGCCGCGCGAGCGCATCGATCTCCGCCCCCGGCGCCGCCTCGAACAGCACGAGGGCGTCTGCGTCACTCATCGCCCGCGGGTCGCGCTCGGCATGACGCAGCGCGGTCGCGAACTCGGTGCCGATGCGTTGCGAAGGCAACGGCTGGGTGACGGCGCTGCCGCGGCTGCGGGCCGCGTCCTCGACGGTCAGCGCGTCCCAGTCACCGTAGGCGGCGTCGAAGTCGCTGCGCCGGTCGGTGTGCCGTCCCTCCGTGTCGATCGCGACGTGGAGGTCGACACGGCCGGTGCTCGCGCCTTGCCAGCCGCCGTCCGGCTCCTGCCAGGAAAGACCGTGTGGCACGACGTCGGTGCGGGCGAGACCGCGCTCGTCGCGCAGGGCGTCGACATGGGGGCGCAGCCGCGGGTCGAGCCACGGCTCCTCCAGATAAGGCGGATGGGCCGTCAACCGCTCGGTCAAGGTGAAGCCGCAGGCGGCAGTCCAGTCGGCCAGGTCGTCGAGATGCGGCCAAGGGCGCTCGGGGTTCACGTGGTCCGGGGTGACGGGCGACACCCCGCCGAAGTCGTCGACACCGGCGGCGACCAACCGCGCCACGTCGGCCGCCTCGACAAGGTTGGGCGGTGCCTGCACGCGCGCAGTGGGACCCAGCAGCACGCGACCAACAGCGATCGTCGCGACGTGATCGTCGATGTCTGCATCGGCCGAAGTGCGCATCGCGGTGTCGGGCTTGGCGCGAAAGTTCTGGATGAGCACTTCCTGCACGTGGCGGTACTGCCGGGCCAGCGCCCGGATCGCGAACAACGACTCGACCCGGTCAGCTGGTGTCTCTCCGATGCCGACGAGGATCCCGGTGGTGAAGGCGATGTTGCTGCGGCCAGCGTCCTCGATGACCCGCAGCCGAACGGCAGGATCCTTGTCCGGACTCCCCCGGTGCGCCGGCACGTCGGCCGTCGTCTCCAGCATCATGCCCATCGACGGTGCCACCGGCTTGAGTCGCTGCAGCTCCTCCCACGACATGACGCCCGGGTTCAGATGCGGCAGCAGACCCGTCGCCTCGAGCACCGCGACGGCTGCGGCGCGCACGTAGTCCAGCGTGCTGCCGTAACCCGCCTCCTCCAGCCAGCTCGCCGCCTGCGGCCACCGGGTCTCGGGACGGTCGCCGAGGGTGAACAAGGCCTCCTTGCAGCCCGTCACGGCACCGCGACGTGCGATGTCGACGACCTCGTCGATCGAGAGGTAGGGCGCAGGCACCTGGCCCGGCGTCGTCGCAAATGTGCAGTAGTGGCACCGGTCCCGGCACAGCCGGGTCAGCGGGATGAACACCTTGCGGCTGTAGGTGATCGTCGCCGGGCGACCTAACGCCTCGAGCCCTGCGTCCCGGACGCGCCCCGCGATCGCGCACAGCTCCAGCAGGTCGTCGCCGCGCGCATGCAGGAGAATCTCGGCCTCGGTCCGGTCCAGCGACTTGCCGGCATCGGCGCGAGCCAAAGCGCGGCGCATCGCGCTGTCGCTCGGCTGCATGACAGCGACCATATGCGCCAGCTGCTCGGGTGCGACCATGCAGGGCGTGCAGGTCACTGTCCTCGCCGGCGGCATCGGCGGCGCACGCTTCCTCCTGGGGCTGCGCTCACTCGGTCACGACATCACGGTCATCGGCAACACCGGTGACGACGTGACGATGTGGGGGCTGCGCATCTGCCCGGACCTCGACACGGTCATGTACACGCTCGGCGGTGGCATCTCAGCCGAGCGTGGCTGGGGCCGTGAGGACGAGACGTTCCGCCTCAAGGGCGAGCTCGCCGCCTACCGCGCGGCCGCCGACGACGACAGTGCGCCCTCGTGGTTCGGCCTCGGCGATCTCGACATCGCCACGCATGTGCTGCGTACGCAGTGGCTCCGGGAGGGCGTGACGCTGTCGGAGGTGACCCGACGACTCTGCGCGCGGTGGCAGCCAGGGGTGACGTTGCTACCCGCCTGCGACGAGCCGGTCGAGACACACGTGACACTGGTCGACGGCCGCACCGTGCACTTCCAGGAGTGGTGGGTGCGCCTGCACGCCGGGGTCGCGGCCAAACGCATCGAGCTGACCGGTGCATCGGCAGCACACCCGGCACCTGGGGTGATCGAGGCGATCGACAGTGCCGACGTGGTGGTGCTCCCGCCGAGCAACCCGGTCGTCAGCATCGGCACGATCCTGTCGGTTCCCGGCATCGCCGACGCACTGCGACGAACGACGGCGCCCGTGGTCGGGCTGTCGCCGATCATCGGCGACGCGCCGGTGCGCGGCATGGCCGACGCGTGTCTCGCGGCCATCGGTGTCGAGACGAGTGCCTACGCCGTGGCGATGCACTACGGCCGGCGACCGAGCGGTCTGCTCGACGGCTGGCTCGTCGACCAGACGGACAAGGAAGCGGCTGACCGGCTCACCGAGGAGGGACTGCCCGCGCGCGCGGTTCCGCTGCTGATGTCAGACGTCGACGCCTCCGCGGCGATGGCCCAGGCCGCACTCGACCTCGCCGAAGAGCTGCGCAGGTGACCCGACTCGAGATCTGGGGCCTGACCGGCATCGGCGAAGTCGTCGAGGGCACCGACCTCGCAGCCGTCATCACCGAAGCCGAACCGGGGCTTCGCGACGGCGACATCGTCGTGGTGACGAGCAAGGTCGTCAGCAAGGCCGAGGGACGTGTCGTCACCTGTGACCGCGAGGCGGCGATCACCGCCGAGACGGTGCGCGTCGTCGCGAAGCGCGGCAGCACCGCGATCGTCGAGACGCGGCACGGTTTCGTGCTCGCCGCCGCCGGCGTCGACGCGAGCAACGTCCCGGCCGGCACGGTCGCGCTGTTGCCCGAGGACCCGGACAGGTCCGCCGGTCGGATCCGCGCCGGGCTGCGTCGCCGGCTGGGCGTCACCGTCGCCGTGGTCGTGACCGACACCTTCGGCCGGCCGTGGCGCAACGGCCTGGTCGACGTGGCGATCGGTGCCGCCGGCATCAGCGCGCTCGACGACCACCGCGGTCGCGTCGACGCGCACGGTCACACGTTGGAGATGACGGTGACCGCCGTTGCCGACGAGATCGCCGCAGCCGGTGAGCTCGTGAAGAACAAGCTCGACGCCGTGCCTGTTGCCGTGGTGCGCGGGTTGACCTACGACGTCGACGCCGAGGGGCTGGGCGCGCGAACGCTCGTCCGGCCTGCCGACGAGGACATGTTCCGGCTCGGCACCGAGGAGGCGAAGCGTCAAGCCGTCCTCGACCGCCGTACGGTTCGCCGTTTCACAGATGCCGTCGTCGATCGCAACAGTGTCGACCGCGCGTTCGCAGCCGCCGTGACGGCGCCGGCCCCGCATCACTCGACGCCATGGCGCTTCGTCGTCGTCGACGAGCGACGCAAGGAGCTGCTCGACGCGATGCTCGACGCATGGGTCGCGGACCTGCGCGCCGACGGTTTCACCGACGAGCAGGTGACCCGACGGATCGCGCGCGGAGACGTGCTCCGGACTGCACCGCTTCTCGTCGTACCGTGCCTCGTCACGTCCGGCGGTGCGCACGACTACCCGGACGACAAGCGGTCAACGGCCGAGCGCGAGATGTTCCTGGTCGCCATGGGTGCCGGAGTCGAGAACTTCCTCGTCGCGCTCGCGTCCGAAGGACTCGGCAGTGCGTGGGTGTCGAGCACGATGTTCTGCAAGGACGTCGTGCGTTCGGTGCTCGAGCTGCCGGCCGACTGGGATCCGATGGGTGCGGTCGCCGTCGGTCATCCGGCCGGCGATCCCCCTGGCCGCCCTTCGCGTGAAGTCGCGGGTTTCGTCCTCGACCGCTAGATCGGGCGAATGTCGCCGACCGGCATCCGCGGACCGAACGCCGGTTTGCGCACTCCCGACAGCTCGACGAGCCGCACCGCGCGGTGCCGGTGCCCGGGGTAGACCGCGAGCAGCTCGAGCATGCCCGCGTCGTCGACCGGACGGCCGGTCAGTGCCCAGCCGACCAGCGCGGGGATGTGGAAGTCGCCGACGGAGACCGCGTCGGGGTCGCCCCAGGCCCGCTGCGCCACCTCCGCGGCGGTCCACTCGCCGACTCCGGGCACCGCGCGTAACCGTGTCAGCCGCTCGTCCCGCGGCAGTGCCAGCGACTGCTCGAGCCGGCCGGCGACCTCGGCGGCGGCGATGATCGTGCGCGCCCGGCCCGGATCGACGCCGGCCCGGTGCCAGTCCCACGACGGGATGCGTCGCCAGACGTCGGGCGACGGCACGACTCGCATGCCGCGGGGACCCGGCCCGGGTGCGGGCTCGCCGAAGCGGAGCAGCAGTTCGCGCCACGACCGGCGTGCTTCGATGCCCGTCACGCGCTGTTCGAGGACTGCAGGCACCAGCAGCTCGAAGACGAGTCCGGCGCTGTTCAACCGCAGATGTGGCTGCTGCCGCCAGACCACCTCGATCAGCGGGTGCTGCGGCACGAAACCACGCGGGTCGTCGTGGGCGCCGAGCAGCGCCGGCGCACCGGCGACCAGCCAGTCGGCACCCGGACCCCAGGCCTGGATCACGATGCGGCCGTCCGCCGCGGCCAGACGGACGGTTCCCGGACCGTCGGGAGTGCAGGCGGTGCGCCACCACGACGCGTCGTCGGCCTGGCGCTGGGTCGGGTCGCTCGTCCCCCGCTGGAACGGCGCGAGCAGCAGCCCGAGCGGGACGGGGACGTCGGGCTGCCAGACCGTCTCCGCCGTGGGTGCGCTCATCCCCTCGAGTGTGCCCCGGATGAGCCTCACGCGTATTTTCAGCCGAGTTCCTTAGACTCTGCGCGTCCGCCACGGCCGCGACCCGGGAGTCCCTCGGTGCCCAAGAGCTCCAACCGCAAGAACGAGAACCGCCGGGTCAACCGCGACCGCAAACAACGGCTCGAGCAGATGCGCAAGCAGCAGCGCGCCGCCGAGCGCCGGAAGAACTTCATCTTCGCCGGGTCGGCGATCGCGATCGCCATCGCGCTGATCGCCGCCGCGGTCATCCCCGCCTATCTGCACGACCGCAACAAGAAGGCTGCGGGCAAGGAAGGCCATCAGTTCGCACCAACCGCAGCCGAGAAGGCCGCCGGCTGCCTGGGCCTGCACAACGACCCCGTCTCGCCGCCGGCGACACACGTCCCAGGCCAACCGGTCGACTACAAAGCGCAGAAGTTCGGCGACACTCGCGGCGGCACGCAGGCGATTCCGCCGAGCGGCGGACCGCACAACCCGGTCCCGCTCAATGACAAGAACCGCTTCTTTCCCCTGGACCAGAACCCACGTCCCGAGCGCGCAGTGCACAACCTCGAGCACGGCTACGTCGTCGCCTGGTACGACGACAAGCTCGCCAGCGCCGACGTCGACAAGCTGAAGTCCCTCGCGACCGATCCTTCGCTCGGCGAGCTGCTGGTCGTCGGCTGGACGCAAGGCGAGCTGCCCTCCAACAAGCACATAGTCCTCACGTCGTGGGGCCGCACCGACCGATGCGGGTCGGTCTCCGACACGGTCGTCAAGAAGTTCTACGCCGACCACGTCAACACGCTGGCTCCCGAGGTCGGCTCCGGCCCGGGACCGGAGAACTGCGCCGCGAACCTGCTGCCGTCGACGCCTCCGTGCACCGTGGGGTCGACGACGCCGAGCGCGAGCACGAGCCCGACGACGAGCACGAAGCCAACGCCGTCGCCTTCGCAGTCGAAGCAGTAGCGGTCGGCTCAGGCGTCGGAGGAGAACCGCACCGCGCAGTCGGGCAGCCGGACGCCGGGCCAAACGCGCGCGCCACTGGTGAGCTCGTTGCCTGCTCCGAGCCGGGCGCCGTCACCGACGACCGCGTCCACGAGGCGGCAGCCGTCACCGAGCTCGGCGCCGCGGCCGATCACCGAGCGCAGCACAGAGACCTCGCTGCCGACCGTGGCGCCGTCCATGACGATCGAGCCGTCGACGGTGCTGCCCGCCTCGACGGCCACGTCCGGCCCGACTGCCGAGCCGCCCGAGACACGCGCGGCGCCGACGACCCGGGCCGACGGGGACACCCAGGCATCGCCGGGCCGTTCTACGGCGCTCGACGCCACGACGCCGCGGACCAGGTCGGCACTCGCGCGCACGTAGGCGGCAGGTGTGCCGACGTCGAGCCAGTACGCGTCCTCGACGTAGCCGACGACGACCGCACCGGCAGCCAGGAGTGCCGGAAACGTCTCGTGCTCGACCGACACGACGCGCCCGGCAGGGATCGTGTCGATCAGTGCGCGGTCGAAGACGTAGCAGCCGGCATTCACCTGGTTGGTCACCGGCTCGGGCGACTTCTCGACGAACGCCGTGACCCTCCCGCGGTCGTCGGTCGGAACGGAGCCGAAAGCACTCGGATCGTCGACACGCACCAGGTGCAACGTCGCTACGGCACCGGCGGCTCGATGCGCGGCGATCTGGGCGGGGATGTCGTGGCCGGACAAGATGTCGCCGTTGAGAACCACGATCGGGTCCGACGGTCCCGACTCCAGGCGGTCGACGACGTTACGGATGCCACCTCCGGTGCCGAGCGGATCCGTTTCCGTCACGTAGTCGATGCGCAGGCCGAGCGACGAGCCGTCACCGAAGTGCTCGGAGAACACCTCGGCCCGGTAGGACGTCGCGAGGACGACGTGCTCGATCCCCGCGGTCCGCGCCCGGGCGAGCTGGTGAGTCAGGAACGGGACGCCGGCAGCCGGCAGCATCGGCTTCGGGGTGCTGATCGTCAGTGGACGGAGCCGGGTGCCTTGTCCCCCGACGAGGACGATCGCCTCCACGTGGGTACCCGACGCCCGATCTCAGGACCGGTCAGCCGGACTGCGCGGCGCGGGCGTAAGCAGCGAGGTGCGCCTCGGCGCTGGCCGCCCACGTGAACTCGCGGGCGCGGCTGAGCGCGGCATCGGCGAGCGCCCGGCGACGTGCCCCATCGTCGAGCAGCGACGACAAGGCCTCCGCGATCTCATCGACGCCCGGCTCGGTGTAGGCGACCGCGTCGCCGCCGACTTCTGGGAGCGACAACCGGTGCGTCGTCAGCACCGGAGTGCCGCACGCCATCGCCTCGAGCACAGGCAGGCCGAAGCCCTCGCCGTGGCTCGGGTAGGCGACGACCGTCGCGCCACCGAGATAGCCCGGCAGATCGGCGAAGCGCAGGTAGCCCGGCCGCAGGACGCGCAGATGGCTGGGCACCTCGGCGATCGCCGCGTCGACGTCCTCGTCCCAGCCGCTGCCACCGGCCAGCACGAGAGCCGGCGGCTCGTCGCGCCAATGCACCGCCTTGGCCCAGCCGCGGACGAGGTTGGGCACGTTCTTTCGCGGCTCGAGCTGTCCGAGGAACGCGATGTAAGGACCGCGCAGACCCAGCCGGGCCGCAACCCGGGCCTTGTCGGCATCGGTCGGCACATGGAACACGTCCTGGTCGACGCCGTGGTAGGCGACGTCGATCTTCGTCGAGTCGGCGTCGAGCACCCGGACCAGCTCGTCGCGGGTCGCCTTGCTCGGCACGATGACGCGGCTCGCGCGACGCAGCGCGGTGCGGGTCGCCGACCGGAAGAACGTGCCCTTGACCGCGGTGTGCTGCTCGGGGGTCGTGAAGAACGTCGCGTCGTGGATGGTCACGACGACGGGACGGCCGACCCGCAGCGGCATCGTGTAGTGGGGCGAGTGCACGACCTCGGCCATGACCTGCTGGGCGACCAGCGGCAAGCCGGTCTGCTCCCAGGCGAGCCGGGCGGGCCGGTGCGCGATGGCGGCCGGGCCGGCGACGATGTCGGCGTGCGGCGCCATCCGCGCGTAGCGCTCGGCGTCGGCACGCTGGGAGACGATCGCGAGGTTGGCGTCGACGAGCGACAGAGCAGACAGCAAACCATCGACGTAACGGCCAACTCCCCCGCGGTCAGCGGGGACGGCCGTCGCGTCGACGAGTACGCGGGGGGCCACGGTTCGGGCTCCCTCCCGTTCATCGACGTTTCGTTGGACTTCAGCGGTGTCAAGCCTACGCCGCGAATCGCCCGGCCACCGTGCAGACCGTCATTCCACGACGACGGACACGACACGGGATGTCTGCCGGTGCGACGTGGCGCGATAGGCCGCGGTGTGACGCGGGTGCAGGCTGACGGTCCAGCGACCGCCGGCCGGCACGGTCATCCGTGTCATCACCTTCCAGACCGTGGCCCCGGCGAGACGGCGGTAGAGCGTCACGTGCTCGCCCGGGATCGCCCGCCCGTGCACGACCGCCAGGTGCCGCGACGCCACCGAACCCGGTGCGTGGATGCTCGGTACGACGACGGTCGATCCCGTCGCCGAGGTGCCGGACGGCGAGGTGACCCGCCAGACCGTGTCGTGCCGGAAGACGAAGCGGAACGTCCACGAGGCGTCGGCGGCGGCGCGAACCGCTCCCCGCGCGACGAAGCGAGTCGACCCGGCGGGTGCGGTCCAGATCGTCACGACGTCGCCGGGCACCGCTGAGCCGCGCAGGTAGTGGGGCTTGCGCCAGCCGGAGCGCGTCGGTCCGGCCACCGTGGGCGCGAAGACCGGTTGGATCGTCACGCTGCCGGTCGCCGGGGTGCCGTGGCCCGTGGAGATCCGCCACTTCACCGCGTCGCCGGGGGCGTCCGCGATCGGCAGCCGGGCGGCGTACTTCCCGTCCGAGCCGGCGGTGACGGTGCGGACCGTCGCCCACGAACCGCCGGGGGGCCGGGCGGACAGTGTCACCGGCACCGGGCCACCCGCGTTTCCCCGCACGAACACATGGCGCCCGGCGTAACCGTCGGTCGGTGCAGCGGCCGTCGGGCTCGACAGCGGGTAGGCGACCGCGTGCGCGGACTGCAGACCGCGACCGTCGACGGCCCAGAACGACGTCGGGGTCGTCGGTGTGAACGCTGTCGACCAGGTGCCGTCCGAAGCGACTGGAAGCACCGGGCCGGTTGTCGGCGTCGTCGCGGCCTTGGCCTGGGTGACGAGCCGCACGGTCGCCGCCGGAGCCGCGAGCGCGGTCCCCTGGACCGTCACCGGCGAGCCGGCGTCGACGGAGACGGTCGGTCCGACGGGAGCACTGAGAGTCGGTCCGACGCGCGTCGTCCGGTTGCGCTGGTAGGTCGGCACCTGGGTGTCGGCCGCCGTCCACGTGAGGTCACGCGTCGCGTCGACAGGCGCCGAGGCGCCCGTCCACTTGCCGGCGGACGAGACCGTGAACGTCCCGACCGGCTGGGCGCCGGCCGGACCGCTGACCGAGACCGCCACCTTGTGACCCGGGATGCCGGTGCCCCGGGCGACCACCGGGCTGTTGAGCGATGTCTGTGCCGGGGCACGTAGTGACAGCGGCGGTGTCACCGTCACGGTCGTCTGCCACGAGCGGGCGACGACGCCGTCCGCCCGGTGACCGGTGAGGTGCAACGTGTAGACGCCGGGTGGAACCAGCACCTCGGCGTCGTCCGCGAGGTCCCAGTCGGCCGCGACCGGTGTCGACCGGGTCGCCGTGCCCGACATGGTGCGGACCACCTGACCGCCGGCGGTGGCGACGGTGAGCTGCCACGTCTGCTTGCCAAGCACGTTGGCGCCGAGATCCACCGCGCCGGACGCCATCTTCACCGTCGACGGCGCGGCCGCGGGGCGGACGAAACCGGCGCCCATGACCGACCGGATGCCGCTACGGATCGCCGGCAGGTCGGCGTAGGCGGCGTGCCCCGGGCACGTCGTGTAGTCGGCGTCGCGGTGACCGGAAACCGTCGAGAACCTGACGTCGGTGCCGGCCCGGTGACGGGAACCGCTGAACGACGCGGCCGTGAGCACGGACGTCCGGGTGGGGTCCCGGTAGTAGCCGCCGAGCCGCCAGGCAAACAGCTTCTCGACCGCGGACAACATCGCGGCACTCGGCTGCGCCGAGTCGTAGGTGCCGATCAGGGAGGTGCCGAAGCTGTCGTAGTTGAAGCCACCCGTGTGGGCGCCGATCACGGCGCGGGTGATGCCGCCGTAACGCCCTTCCCAGATCCGGCCGAACCTGTCGACCAGGTAGTTGTAGCCCACGTCGCACCAGCCGTTGCCCTGCACGTGGTAGGCGTAGATCCCGCGGATGATGCCGGGGACCGCCGCACGGGAGTAGCCGTTGCCGGTGTCCGTGTGGTGGATGAACCCCATCTTGATCGTCGGCGAGTAGTCCGGGCCGGCGGGACAGGCAGACCGGCGCAGGCTCTCGTCGGCGCCCCAGTCGGATCGCGTGTAGATGGTCGGGCGCGACGCCGACGCCTCCGCCACCGCACCTCCGAACGTCGTCGCGGGCCGGGGGTCGGCGTCGGCGGAGCTGGTGCCACCGTCGACGAGCAGCATCGTGAGATCGCTGGGGAGCGCGGCGGGGGCGTCGGTCCGCCCCACGACGCGTGCGCGGACACCGTCGGCGTCGCCGACCCACACCGGTTCCGCCGTCTGCAGGGTGCCGCGGACGCGGGCGGAGCGCAGCGCGTCGGCGCTGCCACCGTCGGCACCGCCGTCCTCGGCACTCAGCGCAGTCCACGGTGTCCAGCCGCTCACGCGGTGCACCTGGAACTCCACGCTCGTCGTCCCGGCGTCCAGTGTCCCGTTGCGCCAGCGTGCGCCGACGAGCTGGAACACGTGCGTCGTCGGACGGTCGAGCCGGGCGAGCACGCCGTGCCCGGCCGGGCTCAGCCGAAGCGGCAGTGCGGACACATGCGGCGCTACTGCGTGGGCCTGCACGACCGGCCGGCTCGCGACCGGCAGGACGAGCTGGACAAGCACGCCTGCGGCGACGGTCAGGGCGGAGAGCAGGCGGCGCACGACAGCGGACTCCGAGGGTCAGGGACGGGTACGCGGGTCAGGGTTCATTACTCCGATCGGCTCCACCATGACGTCACTTCAGTCACAGGCGTCAACCGAATCGCCGAAAGAGACAGGAATGTGGCGGACAATCTCGGCGTGACAACGACCCCGGCCGCGGTGCTGGCCCACGAGCTGCAGCGCGATGGCGCCCGGCCGTTTCTCACCTGGTACGACGACGCGACAGGCGAGCGGGTCGAGCTCTCGGTCGCCACCACGGCCAACTGGGCGGCAAAGATCGGCAACTACCTCGCGGACGAGCTGGGCGTGGGGCCCGGCGACGACGTGGCAGTGCTGCTGCCGATGCATTGGCAGACCGCGGTGGTGCTCCTGGGCGTGTGGAACGTGGGTGCGGCGGCACACACCGATGTCAACGCGACCTCCTCCGCCGCCGTCACGAGCGCGGACCGTCGCGAGGAGGCGCGCCGGCAGCTGGCCGACTTCGAGGTGCTGACTCTCGGGCTCGAGCCCATGGGTGTAGGGCTGTCACAGCTCGTCGCGGCGCAGCCGGACGACTTCGCGGGGCCGCCGGCAAGACCGGACCTCCCGGCTCTTGTCGTCGGCGATCGGAGGTGGAGCCACGGCGAGCTCGCCGCAGCCGCGGCCCACGGCGCTGCCCACCACGGTCTCGACGCCGAGAGCCGGGTGCTGTCGACGCTGCCCTTCGACACGGTCGACGGGCTCGACACCGGCCTGCTGCTGCCGCTGGCCGCGGGCGGTTCCGTCGTACTGGTCGCGAGCGCAGACGAGTCGCTGCTGGCCGAACGATGCCGCTCCGAGCGGGTGACGCACACCGCCGGCGTCACCGTCGCGGGCGTACCCCGCCTCGATCGCTGACCAACCGTTGCTAGCCGGCGGGCGCCAGGGCGCCGAGCGGCATCTCGACCGGGGTCGACGGCACGTGCAGCGGTGGCTCGGTCGCCTGCTGGACGTCCTCGACGGTGACCCCGGGCGCCAGCTCCCGCAGGAGGAGTCCGGTGTCGGTCACGTCGATCACCGCGAGGTCCGTGATGATCCGCTCGACGACGCCGCGGCCGGTGTAGGGCAGCGAGCACTCCCCCACGATCTTGGCGCTGCCGTCCTTGGCGACGTGCTCCATGAGGACGATGACCCGCTTGGCGCCGTGGACGAGGTCCATCGCACCACCCATGCCCTTGATCATCTTTCCGGGAATCGTCCAGTTGGCCAGGTCGCCGCGCTCCGACACCTGCATCGCGCCGAGGATCGCGGCGTCGATGTGACCCCCGCGGATCATCGCGAACGATGTGGCCGAGTCGAAGTAGGACGAGCCCGCCAGCACCGTCACGGTCTCCTTGCCCGCGTTGATGAGGTCGGGGTCTTCCTCACCCTCCACGGGATAAGGCCCGACACCGAGGATGCCGTTCTCGCTTTGCAGCACGACGCTGACACCGGGAGGGAGGTAGTTGGGCACGAGTGTCGGCAGCCCGATGCCGAGGTTGACGTAGGCGCCGTCGGCCAGCTCAAGCGCGGCACGCGCGGCCATCTGCTCCCGGGTCAGCGTCACGCGGTGCCTCCGCGGGGTCGGACGGTGCGGCGTTCGATCCGCTTCTCGCCGGCGGGGACGTGCACGACCCGCTGCACGAACACGCCGGGCAGGTGGACGCGGTCCGGGTCGAGGTCACCGGGCTCGACCAGCTCCTCCACCTCGGCGATCGTGATGCGTCCTGCCATCGCGCAGAGCGGGTTGAAGTTGCGTGCGCTCTCGTGGAAGACGAGATTGCCGTGCCGGTCGGCGACGAGCGCGTGCACGAGGCCGAAGTCGGTCGTGATCGAGTCCTCCAGCACGTAGTCGCGCCCGTTGAACTGACGGGTTTCCTTGGCCGGGCTCGCGAGGGCGACGGTGCCGTCGTCGGCGTAGCGCCAGGGCAACCCGCCTTCGGCGATCTGCGTCCCGACACCCGTCGCGGTGAAGAAGGCCGGGATGCCGGAACCACCCGCGCGCAGCCGCTCGGCCAGGGTGCCCTGCGGCGTCAGCTCGACCTCGAGCTCGCCCGAGAGGTACTGCCGGGCGAACTCCTTGTTCTCACCGACGTACGACGACGTCATCCGCGAGATGCGCTTCGCGTAGAGCAGGATGCCGAGGCCCCACTCGTCGACGCCGCAGTTGTTCGACACCACCGACAGATCACTCGTGCCGGCGTCGAACAGCGCTTGGATCAGCGACTGCGGGACGCCGCA
>JAVEEE010000353.1 GCA_030840615.1 Frankiaceae bacterium
CCCGATCGATCGGAAGCTTCGATGCCCTGCTGCCGTCTTGCCGCAAGCCGCCGGAAGGCAGCCCCGAGCGGGTGGCGCAAGGCGAGAGCCGCGACGAGCAGCACGGCAGTCAGCACCGCCCGCGCGCGCAGCGGGTCGATGCCGAACAGCGAAGCGATGTTGTCGGACGTCGATGGCAGGGCGGCGAGGAGTGCTACTCCGACCACCGGTCCCCACCAGGTGGCGACCCCGCCGATGAGCACCGCCACGAACAGCTGCAACGAAAGCAACGGGGAGAAGTCGGTAGGAGCGACGACACCGAGCAGCAGAGCGCCGCCGGCGCCACCGAGTGCACCCAATGCCGCACTGGCGCTCAGCAGCGCGCGACGGCGACGCTGCACCGGCACACCGAGGGAGTCCGCGAGCACCGGCCCGGTGCGCAACGCGGCCCAGTCCAGACCCCAGGGGCCGGAGGACGAGCGCCACAGTGCCGCCGCGAGCAGCACGTCGATGAGCGCTGCGGCGACGCAGTGCACCCAGGGATGCAACGTCACGACCAGCCCGAGCGCAGGCGACACGAGCCGCGTCGGCGTGGCCTGGGATAGACCCTGGCTGCCGCCGGAGACGGTCGGGAACTGAACGAGAACGGTGTAGGCCAGCCAGGCCAACCCCCAGGTGGCCAACGCCAGCGAGGCCCCGGCCAACCGCGTCGCCGCGAAGCCCGCGACGTAGCCCGCGGCAGCCGCGATCGCGACGGCAACGGCCACGGCCAGGAGCACGGGCATGCCGTGCGCGGCGAGCAGGAAGGTGCCGAAGGCGCCGACAGCGACGAACGCGCCCTGACCGAGCACCGGCAGGCCGGCGTAGGAGACCGGGAGAGCGAGACCGTAGGCGGCAACCAGCAGATAGAGATTGCCGGCGAGCGTCCTCACTCGGCGACGACCGGGCGGCCGGTGCGCAGTCCGTCCGGCCGGACGGCAAGAACGACGACGAGCGCGGCCAACGGGACCAGCGGTGCCCAGGACGCACCGAGTCGCGGCCAGCCGGCCACCAGCTGCTGGGCGACACCGAGGACGAGCCCCCCGGCCACTGCTCCGCTCGGCGAGCCCAACCGGCCGAGCAACGCAGCGGCGGCACCGGCCAGCCCGAGCACTACGCCGCTGTCGACGGCGACGCTGCGCCCGGGAGCGTCGAGCAGTCCGGCGACCGCGGCGAGCAGACCGGCCAGGACGAAAGCGAGGACGACGGTCCGCTCCACCGGGACACCGCACAACGTGGCGGCATCGACATCGTCCGCGACCGCCCGCATCGCCCGGCCGGCGCGGGACGCGCGGACGAACCAGCCGGTGGCGAGTGCGATCGCCAGCGCGACACCGAGGACGGGAAACACCCGCACGCCGACGCTGCCACCTCCGGGCAGCGACACCGACCCGGTGCTCGTCAGCCCATCGAGATGTAACGGGTCCGGCACGGCGTATGCCGCGGCGGGAAGGGCCAGCCCCAACGCGGTGCGCACCACGAGTCCCGCCGTGACACCGCCGGCCACCCAGCCGAGGACGTCCTCGGAGCGGCGCGACCGGTCGAGGAACGGACGCACCGCCACGGCGTAGACGGCGAGCGACAGCGCCACACCGACAACGAGGGCGACGACGACAAGAGCCAGCGAGCGACCCCAGTCAGGTGCGATCGCCACGGGCGTGCGACCGACGACCACCAACACCGCCACCAGCGCCGAAGCGACCACGACATCGCCGTGCGCGAGAGCGAGCACGCGTGTCAGCGACCAGACGAGAGTGAAGCCCATTGCGACGAGCCCATAGATCGCGCCGATCGACAGGCCGCTCAGCACGGACTGCAGGAGGACGCCGCCACTCATGGCGGCAGCCTATTGGCGAGGCGTCAGCCGAACGGCAACGGCGAGGGGCTTCCCGACGGCGTGTGCACCGGCAGCAGCGGCGTGCCGGTCTGTGCCTGCGTGTCGACCGTCGCGAGCAGCCACTCCGTCTGGCAGAGGCCCAGCTGCAGCATCCGGACCAGGCCACGGGTGCTGCCGTGCAGGAATGGTGCGTCAGCTTCCGACGCCTCGGCGTCTCCGCGCCCGAGGACGTAGCCCGCCTTGGGAAGCTTCTGTACGACGAACAGCACGCTGTCGCGTAGCGAGGTCTGCGTCGTGAACTTCACGATGTGCACGCCGTCGCTCGCCGTCTGCGTATCGAGGAGGTGGGCGTTGCGCGGGAGCGGCAGGTCCTTCGGGACGGCGGCCGGCCACACGACGTTCTCGGTCGGCGGCGCAGGGCAGGCCGACGTCGTCGGTGGCGGCGTAGTAGGCCCGCCGGCGGCAACAGGCGAGCTCGACGATCCACCACAACCACCGAGGACGAAGGCAGCAGCCACGGCAGCGACGAATGGGCCGTAACGGCGCAGCATCTGGCAGGTCCTCCGGTCGGTCATCGGTGGCGGTCACCACGTGCCCAACCGGTCCAACGACCGACCCCACCCCGAGGCAACGCTTTCGTCCATTCTGCCGCACTCCGCGCAATGGGAGCATGAACGCGTGAAGCCCGCACCGCTGCCGCGCTGGCCCGCGCCCACCGCGCCGGGTCCGGTCCGCGCAACGGTGGCCGTTCCGGGGTCCAAGTCCGTGACCAACCGGGCACTGGTGCTCGCCGCTCTCAGCGACTCCCCCGGCCGGTTACGCCGCCCGTTGCGCAGCCGCGACACCGAGCTCATGGCCGCGGGGCTGCGTGGCCTGGGCGCAAGAGTGACCTCACCTGACGGTGACGACGGCGACTGGCTGGTGACGCCGGCCGCGTTCCACGGCCCTGCGGACGTCGACGTCGGGCTTGCCGGCACCGTCATGCGCTTCCTGCCGCCGGTCGCCACGCTCGCCGACGGGGCGGTGCGTTTCGACGGCGATCCCCGGGCACGTGAGCGGCCGATGGACGCGCTCGTCGCAGCCCTTCGCTCCCTCGGTGCCGACGTGTCGCCCGAGGACGCCGTCTCGCTGCCGCTCACCGTGACCGGACGCGGTGGGCTGGCCGGCGGTGCCGTGGAGGTCGACGCGTCCGCCTCGAGCCAGATCGTGTCCGCGCTGCTGTTGACCGGCCCCCGGTGGGTCGAGGGCGTGCAGATCACGCACGTCGGTGACAGGCCGGTCCCCAACGCCGCGCACCTGGCGATGACCGTGGGCATGCTGCGCCGCCGCGGCATGGAGGTCGCTGCGGAGTCGCCGGGCAGGTGGCAGGTGCGCCCCGGCGTACCGCGTGCGCTCGACGAAGTAGTGGAGCCGGACCTGTCGAGCGCCGCGCCGTTTCTGGCCGCCGCCGTCGTCACCGGCGGCGAGGTCACCGTCCGGGACTGGCCGGCTGAGACAGCTCAACCGGGGGCGGTGCTGCCGCAGCTGCTGGAGGCACTCGGCGCCACCGCGCGTTGGCACGACGGCTCGCTCGTCGTCACAGGCGGGTCTCGTGTGTGCGGGATCGACGTCGATCTTCGTGACGCCGGCGAGCTGACTCCCGTGATCGCCGCCGTCGCAGCATTGGCGGACTCGCCGTCGCGGCTCCGTGGCATCGGCTACCTGCGCGGACACGAGACCGACCGGCTCGCTGCCCTAGCGCGTGAGCTCGGCCGACTCGGTGCAGGCGTCTCCGAGGATGCCGACGGGTTGCGGATCGTGCCACGTCCGCTGGCGGGTGCGCTTTTTCACACCTACGCCGACCACCGTCTCGCGATGGCCGCCGCTGTGCTCGGTCTCGTGGTCCCCGGCGTCGTCGTCGAGGACATCGACACGACGGCGAAGACATTCCCCGGGTTTGCCAACGCATGGCAGGCAATGTTGTCCGGAGCCGGGTCCTGAGCGCGCGGCAGGTCGACGACGAGGACCGGTTCGGCCGGGCCGGCCGGGGTTCACGGCCGCGCAGCCGACTGCGCCCCCAACACACCGACGCGGTCAATGGTCGCGTCGTCACCGTCGATCGCGGCCGCTACGGCTGCCTGCTCGACGACGACACGCCCATCGTCGCGATGCGCGCCCGGGAGCTCGGTCGCCGCAGCGTTGTCGTCGGCGACGAGGTGTCGGTCGTCGGAGACGTCGGCGGCGGCACCGACGCACTGGCACGCATCGTCCGGGTCAAGGACCGCCGGTCGGTGCTGCGCCGTACAGCGGACGACGACGACCCGATCGAACGTGTCATCGTCGCCAACGCCGAGCAGCTCGTCGTCGTGTGCTCGATCGCCGATCCGCCACCGCAGCCGCGACTCGTCGACCGCTGTCTGGTCGCTGCCTTCGACGCGGGCATCGAACCGCTCCTCGTGGTCACCAAGGTCGACCTCGGGCCGCCGGATGCCTTGCTGGAGATCTACCGAGATGTCGGTCTGCAGGTCATCACGTCAGCGCGCGACGCCCGGACAGTGGCGTTGGCAGCGTTGCACGAACGACTGCATGACCGGGTCACGGTGTTCGTCGGCACGTCGGGCGTCGGCAAGTCGACACTGGTGAACGCACTCGTGCCCGACGCCGACCAGCGGATCGGGGTGGTCAGCCTCACGACCGGCAAGGGGCTGCACACGACCACGGCCGCAATCGCCTTGCCGTTGCCCGACGGCGGGTGGGTGGTGGACACCCCCGGTGTCCGGTCGTTCGGACTCGCGCACGTCGACCGCGATCGGCTGGTCTCCTGCTTCCCGGACCTGGTCGGCGGCACGGCTGCCTGCCCGACCGACTGTGACCACGTCGACCAAGAGGTGTGCGAGCTCGACGCGTGGGTCGCGGCAGGTCACGCCCACCGCGAACGCCTGGACTCGTTGCGGCGCCTGCTCGTGTCGCGGACGGCGGACTGACGTGAACCTCAAGGGGTTCGCCGACGGCGACGTCTAGCCAGCCGCACCCAGGGCGATGGCGTCGTCTACCTCGGCGGCACGAGCGGCGAACTCGACCTTCTCGCGGTCGACCTGCTCGGCGTAGTCCTCGTCGGCCTTCATCAGCTCGTCGAGGTTGAAACCCGCCATGTCGAGCACGCCCATCTCGGCGTAGCACTTCTGCACCTTCTCGCCCCACAAGCCGATGTCCTTGACGCACGGCACGATGCGGCTGAACAGGTGCGAGCGGAACGCCTTGGTGATCTCGGAGTTCTCGGAGATCTCCATGCACTCCTCGACCGGCAGCTCGAGTGTCTCGTAGACCTCTTGACCGAGGAAGCGGTTGCGCATCA
>JAVEEE010000357.1 GCA_030840615.1 Frankiaceae bacterium
TGACCGGCACGAGCCTGCTCAGCCAGCGCCAAGGGCGTGGACGCGCTGAGCTTGCAATAGCATCGCGCCCCATGGCCGAGGAGACGCTCGAACAGCGCAGCGCGCGCTTCGAACAGACCGCGCTCCCATTCCTCGACCAGCTCTACTCGGCCGCTCTGCGCATGACGCGCAACCCCGCCGACGCCGAGGACCTCGTGCAAGAGACGTTCGTCAAGGCATTCGCGGCGTTCCACCAGTTCGAGGAAGGCACCAACCTCAAGGCGTGGCTCTACCGGATCCTGACCAACACGTTCATCAACAACTACCGCAAGAAGCAGCGGCAGCCGCAGGAGTCGGGCAGTGAAGACGTCGCCGACTGGCAGCTGGCCGCGGCCGAGTCGCACACCTCCAGCGGGCTGAAGTCCGCCGAGGCGGAGGCGCTCGAGCACCTGCCCGACTCCGACGTCAAAGAGGCCCTGCAGTCGTTGCCGGAGGACTTCCGGATGGCGGTCTACCTCGCCGATGTCGAAGGCTTCGCCTACAAAGAGATCGCCGACATCATGGGCACGCCCATCGGCACCGTGATGTCGCGCCTGCACCGAGGTCGTCGCGCACTGCGTGCGGCTCTCGAGCAATACGCCCTTGACCGTGGCTACATCCGTCCCGATCACGCAACGGCAGATGGCGAGGCCGACTGATGAGCTGCGGCAACCCTCACGACGTCGACTGTTCTGAAGTCATCGAACAGGTCTACCTCTACCTCGACGGCGAGATCGACGACGCTGTCCGGGCAAAGGTGCGCGACCATCTCGACGAGTGCGCCCCGTGTCTGCGTCAGTTCGGACTCGAGCAGGACGTGAAGGCGCTCGTCGCTCGTTGCTGCGGCGGCGACACCGCGCCGGACGGCTTGAAGCAGCGGCTCATCGTGCGATTGCAGGAAGTCCGGGTGGAGCTCGGCACGATCGAATACCGCGCCGAATAGTCATGGGGAACTGGCTGGTCACCGGCGGAGCCGGTTACATCGGTGCGCATGTCGTCGAAGCGCTGGCGCGCAACGGTGAAAGTGTCGTCGTGCTCGACGACCTGTCGACGGGCCGTGCCGAACGCGTCGGTGACGCGGAGCTGGTCGTGGGTTCGATCCTGGACGAGGACCTGGTACGACGGACGCTGCGCGCTCATCCCGTCCAGGGAATCGTGCACATCGCCGCGAAGAAGCAGGTGGGCGAGTCGGTTGCCGAGCCGCTGAAGTACTACGAGCAGAACGTGGTCGGCACGATCCGGCTGCTGTCGGCCGCCGCGGCCGAGGGTGTGCAGGCGTTCGTGTTCTCGAGCAGTGCCGCGACTTACGGCACGCCGCCCACCGATCTCGTCACCGAAGACATTCCCAGCCAGCCCATGAGTCCTTACGGTGCGAGCAAGGTGATGGGGGAGTGGGCCGCCCGCGACGTCGCGCAAGCGACCGGCATGCGGGCTGTCGCGCTGCGCTACTTCAACGTCGCGGGTTCCTACGCTCCCGAGCTCGGCGATCCCGGTGTCTTCAACCTCATCCCGCTCGCTTTCCAGGCGCTCACCGCCGGGGAAGCGCCGCTCATCTTCGGCGACGACTACCCGACACCTGATGGCACGTGCGTGCGCGACTACGTGCATGTTGCGGACGTGGCCGAGGCGCACGTCGCCGCGCTGCAGCAGCTGGCCGACGGGTCGGATCTGCCGCCGTTCCGGGTGTTCAACATCGGGCGCGGCCGAGGTTCGAGTGTCCGAGAGGTGCTCGATGTCGTCGCCGACGTCACGGGCAACGACACCGCGCCGGTGGTCGTCGACCGCCGGCCCGGCGATCCGCCGAGCTACGCCGCGGTCGTCGACCGCATCAACAAAGAGCTTGGCTGGACGGCCCGCTTCGAGCTGCGCGACATGGTCGAGTCAGCCTGGGCTGCGTGGCAACACGGCCCCGGCACGGTCTAGCTGCCAAACGTCAGGCGTTGGGGCGACGGCCGTGGTTGGCCTTGTTCTTCTTGCGGGCCCTGCGCTTGCGCGCCTTCTTCGCCATTGTCACTCCTCGTTGGGAGCGTCCACCCTCTCACGTCCGGCGTTCGACCAGTCGCGGCGGCGAAGCATGCCGACGGCGATCAGCTCCGCCAGGCCGGCGGCCACCAGGACGTCACCCGGACTCACCACCTCGGGGCGCACGGGTAGCGGAACGGGGATGATGTCGCCCATCGAACGCCACGTCGTACCGACGCCGGCGATCTCGTGCCGGTCGTCACGGCCCGCGGCGATGTCGACGATGGGCACCCCGGCGTGCAGAGCGGCGACGATCGAGACCGGCATCGCCCCGTTGGCGGCGACGACCACGGCGTTGGAGATCAACCCCAGCGTCAGGAGTGGTACGCCGGCAACCCGCAGGTTGCGCGCGCAGAACACGGCCGCGCAGCCGGCGGAGACGGCAAGCGCGACGACGTAGGCTCGACGCGGATCAGCCACGCCCAGGATCCCGACGATCGATCCCCCGGCCTGGGCCAGCACCGCCGCCACCACCAGCCGCCGCCAGCGCAGGCGCAGCGAGGTCATCGAGGACCAGTCGCCGCCCAGCGCGTAGCCGACGGCGACGGCCCCGACCAGCGCGACCAGTGCGAGACCCACATCAGTAGTCTGCGCAACCGCCGAGCCGAAAGCCGGGAAGGGGACTGTCACCGCGTGTTCGAGTCGTTGCTTGTCGCCAATCGTGGCGAAATTGCCCGTCGCATCCTCCGCACAGCGGCACGAATGGGGGTGCGGACCATCGCTGTGCACTCCGAGGTTGACGCCGACCTGCCGTTCGTCCGCGAAGCCGACGACGCGGTGCTCATCGGCCCCGCTGCGCCGGCCGAGTCCTACCTCGACGTCAAGCGGGTGCTCGAGGCTGCCGCGCGGTGCGGCGCACAGGCCATCCACCCGGGCTACGGCTTCCTCGCCGAGAACGCCGCGTTCGCCCAGTCGGTGATCGACGCCGGGATCGCCTGGGTCGGGCCGACTCCGGACTCGATCGATGCGATGGGCGACAAGGTCAAGGCCCGCAACCGGATGAGCGCGGCGGGCGTGCCGATCGCTGCGGGCACCGAAGAGCCGGTGCAGGACATCGACGCCGCGCTCGCCGCCGCCAAGGAGATCGGCTATCCGCTGATGGTCAAGGCTGCCGCCGGTGGTGGCGGCATCGGCATGGGTGTCGCTCGCGACGCCGACGAGCTGCGCAGTGCCTTCGAGACGGCGCAGACCCGGGCGCAGCGCTTCTTCTCCAGCCCGGCCATCTTCCTGGAGCGCTATATCGACGGGGCCCGCCACGTCGAGGTGCAGGTGCTCGGTCTGGCGGACGGTCGCGTGGTCGCCCTCGGTGAGCGGGACTGCTCGGTGCAGCGTCGGCACCAGAAGGTTGCCGAGGAGACGCCGTCGCCGGGAGTCACAGCCGATCTTCGCGAGCGGATGCTGGCGGGGGCGGTGCGCGCGGCCGAGTCGGTCGGTTATCGCAACGCCGGGACCGTCGAGTGCCTGGTGGACCCCGTCACGCAGGACTACGTGTTCCTGGAGATGAACACGCGCCTGCAGGTCGAACATCCGGTGACCGAGCTCGTGACGGGCCTCGACCTCGTCGCCCTCCAACTCGCCGTCGCCTCGGGCGAAGCGCTTCCCGACGGCCTCGGCGAGATCGAACCGCGCGGCCATGCGATCGAAGTCCGAGTGAACGCCGAAGACCCGACCGGCGGCGCGTTCCTACCGAG
>JAVEEE010000362.1 GCA_030840615.1 Frankiaceae bacterium
CGAGCAGCAGCCGGGCGCCGGCGCGCAGCTCCAGCGCGGTGACGTTCAACATGAGAATTCTCCTTGCGAGCGCCTCCCTAGACGTTGAAGCCCAGGGCGCGAAGCTGCTCGCGGCCGTCGTCGGTGATCTTGTCCGGGCCCCACGGCGGCATCCAGACCCAGTTGATCGTGACTCCCTCGGTGAGACCGTCGAGCGCACTGGTCGTCTGGTCCTCGATGACGTCGGTGAGCGGGCAGGCCGCCGACGTGAGCGTCATGTCGAGGACCGCGGTGTTGTCCTCGTCGATCGTCACGCCGTAGACCAGGCCGAGGTCGACGACGTTGATGCCGAGCTCGGGGTCGACGACGTCCTTCATGGCCTCCATGACGTCTTCGACCGAAGGTGCTGTTGTCTCCGTCATGTCGGCGATCCTTCCGTTGCCTGAGTGGTCGCGTCCCGCCAAGCCATCCAGGCGAGCAGCGCACACTTCACCCGAGCGGGATAGCGGGAGACGCCGACGAACGCGATGGCGTCCTCGAGCACGTCTTCGTCGGGCTCCGCCTGGCCCTTCGACTGCATCAAGGTCAGGAAGTCCTCGTAGACCGCGGTCGCGGCGTCGATGTCTTTCCCGATCACCAGGTCGGCCATCACGCTCGCCGACGCCTGGCTGATCGAACAGCCCTCACTCGCGTAGGAGACGTCGGCGACTCGCCAGCCCTCCTCGGCGGAGCCTTCGACGTGCACACGCAGCGTGATCTCGTCGCCGCAAGTGGGGTTGAGATGACGCACCTCGACCTCGTAGGGCTCCCGCAGCCCACGGTGATGCGGGTGCTTGTAGTGATCCAGGATGATCTCCTGGTACATCGAGTCGACAGTCATGATGAGAAGAACGCCCTCACGTGGGTCAGACCTTCCACAAGCGCGTCGATGTCCGTCCTCGAGCTGTAGAGGTGCACGGACGCCCGGGTTGTGGCAGGCACGCCGTAACGAAGGCATGCCGGCCGGGCGCAGTGATGACCGACCCGTACGGCGACACCGACCTCGTCGAGCAGCTGGCCCACGTCGTGCGGATGGATTCCCGCGAGTGCGAAGGAGATGGCGCCACCGCGGTCGTCAGCGGTCGTGGGCCCGATGATGCGCAGTCCCTCGACGTCTTGCAGCCGTTCCAGCGCGTAGACCGTCAGGTCGTGCTCGTGCGCACGGATGGCGGGCATGCCCAGCTCGGTCAGGTAGTCGACGGCTGCGCCGAGGCCGACCGCCTCGGCGATGGGCGGCGTGCCCGCCTCGTACTTGTGCGGGAGCTGCGCCCAGGTCGAGCCGGCCATGGTGACTTCGTCGATCATCTCGCCGCCACCGAGGAACGGCGGCAGCTCGTCGAGGAGGTCGAAGCGGCCCCAGAGCACACCGATGCCGGTGGGCCCGCACATCTTGTGCCCGGTGAACGCGACCGCGTCGACGTCGAGCGCCTGCACGTCGATGCCCATGTGGGGAACGGACTGGGACGCATCGAGCACGACATAGGCCCCGACCGAGCGCGCCTTCGCCGCGACGACATCGACGGGGTTGACCGTGCCGAGCAGGTTGGACTGGTGCACGAACGCGACGACTTTGGTGCGCGCGGTGATGACGCGGTCGAGGTCGGCGAGGTTCAGCCGGCCCTCATCGGTGAGGCCGACCCACCGCAACGTCGCACCGGTGCGCGCGCAAGCGAGCTGCCAGGGCACCAGGTTGCTGTGGTGCTCCATCTCGGTGACGACGATCTCGTCGCCCGGGCCGAACGGCAGCGTGTGCGCGAGCAGGTTGAGCGCCTCGGAGGAGTTCTTCGTGAAGATGACCTCACGCGGGTCAGGCGCGTTGATGAATCGGGCGACCTTGTCGCGGGCGCCTTCGTAGAGCGCCGTCGCCTCTTCGGCCAGGGTATGGATGCCCCGATGGACGTTGGCATTGGACTGCTCGTAGTAGTCGCGCATGGCGTCGAGGACGGCGTGCGGCTTCTGCGACGTGGCAGCGTTGTCGAGGTAGACCAGCGGCACGCCGGGACGGACCTCCCGGTCGAGGATCGGGAAGTCCTTACGGATCCGCGCCACGTCATAGGTCATGGGGCGGCCTCCGCTTTGGCCGGGCCGGCGCCCTTGACCCACTTGTCGTAGCCCTCCGCCTCGAGCAGGTCGGCGAGCTCCGGCCCACCCTCCTCGACGAACCGGCCCCCGACGAAGACGTGGACGTGATCGGGCTTGATGTAGCGAAGGATCCGCGTGTAGTGGGTGATGAGCAGGGTGCCCGTCGTACCAGCGTCGCGGACGCGGTTGACGCCGGCGGAGACGACCTTCAGCGCGTCGACGTCGAGACCGGAGTCGGTCTCGTCGAGGATCGCGACCCTGGGCTTGAGCAGCTCGAGCTGCAGCACCTCGAAACGCTTCTTCTCGCCACCGGAGAAACCCTCGTTGACCGAACGCTCCTTGAACGACGAGTCGATCGCGAGGTTCTCGAACGCGGTGTTGAGGTCCTTGACCCAGGTGCGCAGCTTGGGCGCCTCGCCGGTGACGGCGGTGACCGCGGTGCGCAGGAAGTTGGTGACGCTGACGCCGGGAACCTCGACGGGGTACTGCATCGCGAGGAAGAGCCCCGCCCGGGCGCGCTCGTCGACCTTCATGGCAAGGACGTCTTCGCCGTCGAGGGTGACGGAGCCCTTGGTGACCGTGTAGCGCGGGTGCCCGGCGATCGAGTAGGCCAGCGTTGACTTGCCGGACCCGTTGGGGCCCATGATCGCGTGGGTCTCGCCCTGCTTCACGGTGAGGTCGACACCGCGCAGGATCTCCCTGTCGTCGACAGAGACGTGCAGGTCATGGATTTCAAGCGTGGCCACGGTTTATGACTCCTTCACGACGACCCCGGCAACGGAGTCGCTCACAGCAACCCAGACGTCGTCGCCGTCGATCTTGACCGGATAGATGGGGACGGGTCGGTTGGCCGGCATGCCGGTCGGCCGCCCGGTGCGCAGGTCGAAGCGCGAACCGTGCAGCCAGCACTCGACCGTCCCGTCCTCGACGTCGCCCTCGGAGAGAGGGACGTCCGCGTGCGAGCAGACGTCGTGGATGGCGAAGACTTCGCCTTCGCTCTTGGCCAGACAGACCGGGACGCCGTCGAGCTCGACCGCGATGGCAGTCTCGTCGGCGAGGTCGGCGACGGCGCACGCACGCATGTAGTCGCTCATGACGTGCTCCGGGCCAGCGCCCGCTCGACGTTCGCGAGCTCGTCGTCGACCGCGTTCATGAGCCGCTGCTCGATCTCGGGCAGGCCGATGCGCTCGACGATGTCGGCGAAGAACCCGCGTACGACGAGTCGGCGGGCGACAGCCTCGTCGATGCCGCGGGACATCAGGTAGAACAGCTGCTCGTCGTCGAAGCGCCCGGTGGCACTCGCGTGACCCGCTCCGGTGACTTCACCGGTCTCGATCTCGAGGTTCGGCACCGAGTCGGCGCGAGCGCCGTCGGTGAGAACCAGATTGCGGTTGAGCTCGTAGGTGTCGGTGCCGATCGCGTTGGCGCGGATGATGACGTCACCGATCCAGACGGTGTGGGCCTTCTCGCCCTGCAGCGCGCCTTTGTAGGTGACGCGGCTCTTGCAGTGCGGCTGGTCGTGGTCGATCAGCAGCCGGTGCTCGAGGTGCTGACCGTCGTCGGCGAAGAACAGGCCGAGCAGCTCGGCGTCGCCGCCGGGTCCGGTGAACCGCACGATCGGGTTGATGCGGACGAGGTCACCGCCGAGGGTGACGACGACCGACCGGTAGGTGGCGTCGCGGCCGACGTAGGCGACCTGGTGCTCGAGGTGAACCGCGTCGTCGTCCCAGTCCTGCAGGCTGACCACGGTGAGCCTGGCGCCGTCGCCCACCTTGACCTCGAGGTTGGACGCGAAAGTCGTCGTACCGATGTGATCGATGACCACCGTGGCTTCGGCGAACGCGCCGATGTCGAGGGTGATGTGGCCGTAGGACGGGCCGCCCTCGCCGCGGACGACGAGCGAGACCGGCTTGTCGGGCCGGGCCTCGGCCGGCACCGACACGACGATCGCCTGCTTGGTGCCCTCGAAAGCCAGCGCCGCGATTCGCTCGGTCGGGGTGAAGACGCTGCCGACACGCGCGTCCTCACGTGGGTCGACGTGCTCGACCGTGACGCCGGCGGGTGTGTCGATGTCCACGACGATCTTGCCGTCGCCACCGTCGGCAAGCGGCTCGAACAAGCCGCGCAGCCGTCGCGTGGGAGTGAACCGCCAGGCCTCTTCTCGGCCCGTCGGGATGGCGAAGTCTGTCATCTCAGCCGACAGCGCCTTCCATCTGCAGCTCGATGAGCCGGTTGAGCTCGAGGGCGTATTCCATCGGCAGCTCGCGCGCGATCGGCTCGATGAAGCCGCGCACGATCATCGCCATCGCCTCGTCCTCGGACATGCCGCGGCTCATGAGGTAGAAGAGCTGGTCCTCGCTGATCTTGCTGACCGTCGCCTCGTGCCCCATCTGCACGTCGTCCTCGCGGACGTCGACGTAGGGGTAGGTGTCGGAGCGGCTGATCGCGTCGACGAGCAGCGCGTCGCACTTGACGGTCGACTTGCTGTGGTGAGCGCCAGGCTGGATCTGGACGAGGCCGCGGTAGGACGTGCGACCGCCGCCGCGCGCGACCGACTTGCTGATGATCGTGCTCGACGTGTGCGGCGCGGCGTGCACCATCTTGGCGCCGGCATCCTGGTGCTGGCCTTCTCCCGCGAACGCGACGGACAGGGTCTCGCCCTTCGCGTGCTCGCCGACCATCCAGACGGCCGGGTACTTCATCGTCACCTTGGAGCCGAGGTTGCCGTCGACCCATTCCATCGTCGCGCCCTCTTGTGCGAGGGCGCGCTTGGTCACGAGGTTGTAGACGTTGTTGGACCAGTTCTGGATTGTCGTGTAACGCACGCGAGCGTTCTTCTTCACGATGATCTCGACAACCGCGCTGTGCAACGAGTCACTGCTGTAAACGGGAGCTGTGCAGCCTTCTACGTAATGCACGTAGGAGTCCTCGTCGGCGATGATCAGTGTCCGCTCGAACTGGCCCATGTTCTCGGTGTTGATGCGGAAGTAAGCCTGCAGCGGGATGTCGACGTGCACACCCTTCGGCACGTAGATGAAGCTTCCGCCCGACCACACAGCCGTATTGAGTGCTGCAAACTTGTTGTCACCGGCCGGGATGACCGAGCCGAAGTACTCCTTGAACACGTCCTCGTGCTCGCGCAGCGCCGTGTCGGTGTCGAGGAAGAGCACACCCTTCTGCTCCAGGTCCTCCCGAATACTGTGGTAAACAACTTCACTTTCATATTGTGCGGCCACACCGGCGATGAGCCGCTGCTTCTCGGCCTCGGGGATGCCCAGCTTGTCGTAGGTGTTCTTGATGTCCTCGGGCAGCTCTTCCCAGCTCGTGGCCTGCTTTTCGGTGGAGCGCACGAAGTACTTGATGTTCTCGAAGTCGATGGTGTCGAGGTCGGCG
>JAVEEE010000405.1 GCA_030840615.1 Frankiaceae bacterium
GCTGTTCGGCCGGGCTCCCGGCTTCGCTCCCGGGCCGCCGATCATCGGCCCGTGGCGTCCGGTGCAGCTGCATCGTCGCCGGTGGGTAGCCGTGGACCGACTGGGCGTGCACACCGCACTGGACGACGGCGCCGGGCACCTCACGGTCGCGACCGACCTGCGGCCGCTCGGAGACGTCGTGATCCAGGGCGTCGACGCCGTGCTGTCCGGGCCTTCCGGAACGGTCCGCGCTGCATTGACCACGTCGGGGTTGGCCGGGTCGACGTGCTGGCGCGGCGCGTTGACCGTCACCGACGTCGCCCGGTGGTGGCCGCACACGCATGGTCGACCGGTGCTGCATGACGTCGCGCTCGAGGTCTCGACGACAGCAGGTCGGTGCCGGCTCGAGGCCGGCTCCGTCGGGTTCCGAACGCTGACCGCCGGGGCGACGTCGGCGCACGAGGTGGAGCAGGACGGGCTCGACCTGCACGTCAACGACGTGCGGGTGTTCGCGCGCGGAGCCGTCTGGACCCGACCGGGCGGACCGCAGTCCGACATCGACCTGCGACAGGTGTTGGAGCTGGCCCGCGACAGCGGGATGAACATGCTGCGGGTGCCCGGCACCGCGGTGTATGAGACCGCGGAGATGCACGACTTGTGCGATGAGCTTGGCATCATGTTGTGGCAGGACGCGACCCTCGCCAACTTCGACTACCCCGACACGGACGACGATTTCCTGCAG
This sequence comes from Frankiaceae bacterium, assembly GCA_030840615.1. Lineage (GTDB taxonomy): Bacteria > Actinomycetota > Actinomycetes > JAFAQI01 > JAFAQI01 > JAFAQI01. Next base: position 722 of record JAVEEE010000405.1, read on the forward strand.
CTGCTCGAGACCGAGTCGTCGCACGTTCTCGCCGAGCTGGCCGGGCGGCCGAGCACAGCTGTGTTCTGTGGCGGCAGCGAGGTCGAGCAGCAGGCCGCGATGCTGGGACTGGATCCCGCGATTGCCCGGAGCCGAGTCACCACCGAGCTGTTGCCGCGGCTGTTGACCGAGAGCGGCTCCGACGCCGTGTGGGTGCCGTCGAGCCCTTGCGGCGGGGAGCTCCCGTTTCGTACCAACCACGGCATCGCGCACTACTACGGTGTCGGCGGCTACCGACGTCAGTTCACCGACGTCCGTCGCGCCGACGTCCGGTTCGCGTCCGAGTGCCTTGCGCTGGCCAACGTGCCGGCCGACGACGCACTCGCGACGATGTCGGGCGGCGGCGACGCGGCCGCGCTGCTCGCCTCGGCTGCCTGGCGCGACGGCGTCCCTCGCGACCGGGGGGCGCACTGGGACTTCGAGGACGTGCGCGACTTCTACCTCGAGCTCGTGCACGGATGCTCCGCGGCGGAACTCCGACGCGACGAGCCGCAGCGCTACCTCGACCTGTCCCGCCAGGTCTCGGGCGACGTGATGAGCGAGGTCTTCGGCGAGTGGCGTCGAGGAGACTCCACATGCAGTGGCGGTCTGGTGCTGTGGCTCGCGGACGTCGTCCCCGGCGCCGGTTGGGGCGTGATCGACAGCAACGGCCGGCCGAAGCCCGCACTCGCTGCGCTGCGACGGATGCTCTCCCCGGTCGCGGTGTGGATGACCGACGAGGGCCTCAACGGCATCGACCTGCACGTCGCCAACGACCGTCCGGACGCGCTCACGGCGCGACTCGACGTCGCTCTCTTCCGGGACGACGGCGTTCAGGTCGGCCATAGTTCGACGGACCTCGTGGTTGCGCCGCACGGCACGTGGACCGCCGGTGTCGAGTCGGTTCTCGGTGGTTTCGTCGATGTGTCGTGGGCCTACCGGTTCGGCCCCCCGGCGCAGGAGTCGGTCGTCGCGACACTGTCCGGGAGCGGGGCAACGCTCGGCAGGGCGGTCCGCCTCGTCGGTGATGCTCCGAAAGCCGCGCGCAGCGCTGAGGATCTCGGACTCGCCGCATCCGCGACGTCCGGGGATGCCGGCGTGACTGTGCACGTGACGAGCCGGTTGCTCGTGCACGGCGTCGCCGTCGACGCACCCGGCTTCGTCGCCGGCGACAGCGGTTTCTTCGTCCCGCCGGGAGGCGAGCACGTCGTCCGGCTGACGCGCGACAGTGGAGGCTCCGCCGTTGGCTCGTTGCGGATGAGCGCGACGAACCTGCTCGGCGCAGTGACCATTCCGGTGACGGACGCCGCGCCGTGACGCAGGAGGGCTACCTCGCCAACGGGACCCACGCCGTTCTCCACCTGCCGGGCGACAGCCATCACGTCGGTCGCACCGGCTTGGTCATAGTGCCGCCGTTCGGCTTCGAGGACGTCTCGTCCTACCGCGGGCTCCGCGGCTGGGCCGACGAGCTGGCCGGCACCGGCGTCGCCGTGCTGCGCATCGAGCTGCTCGGCACCGGCGACAGCCTGGGCGACCCCGGTGACCCAGGGCTGGTGGCGTCGTGGGCGGAGTCGATCGGCATGGCCACCGACGTGCTGAGACGCGTCGCTCACTGTCAGCGGGTCGCCGTCCTCGGGATCGACCTCGGGGGGCTGGTGGCGTGGCGCGCGGCGGCCCATGGCGCCGGCATCGACGAGCTCGCGCTGTGGGCGGTCCCCGCCCAGGGACGCACGCTGCTGCGCCGCATCCGTGCGTTCGCCATGGTGCAGGGCTCCGCACCGCCGGTGCCGCAGGACGACGGATCACTGTGGTTCTACGGCTACCCGATGGCCGCTACCACCCGGGCCGACCTCCAGGCCACCGACGTCACCACGATTCCGCTGCCCCCGCGGGTGCGGCGCGCGTTGGTGCTCGGGCCGGACCGGATGCAACCGGACCCTCGCCTGCTCGGTGCGCTGCGCGCCGCGGGGACCGATGTCACGGTTGGCTCGGGCGACGGCTACGCCGGCCTGGTCGAGAACCCGCAGACCGCGGTGGCCCCCCCGGAAGTCCTGCAGACACTGCAGACATGGCTGGACGCCGGTCGCGACGCGGGGGCGGTCGTCGGCACGGATCACGACAGCGCCACCGAAGCCGAATGGCGAAGCTGCGGCCAGCCGCTGCCCGGAGTCACCGAGCAGGCCGTCGATCTTGCCACCGCCGAAGGTCGGCTCGCGGCCGTCGTCAGCCGGCCCGAGCGACCGGACTACCTCACGATGGTGCTGCTCAACGCCGGCGGCACCCGCCGCACCGGTCCGAACCGGCTCTGGGTCCGGGCCGCGCGGCAGGCGTCGAGCAAAGACATCCCAGCCGTCCGTGTCGACCTCCTCGGTCTCGGCGACAGCGATGGCCCCTTTGCGTGGACCGGAGGCGACGCGGCGTTCTACTCCGAGAACTACCTGGGGCAGGTGACGGCGATCCTCGACCGTCTGGTCGAGCAGGGCCTGCCCGACAGGTTCCTGCTGGTCGGGCTGTGCTCCGGCTCCTACTGGGCGTTTCGCTGTGGCCAGGTCGACCAGCGCGTCGTCGGCGTGGTGATGCTCAACCCGCGGGCGCTGGTCTGGGAGCCCTGGCGGACCGAGGTGGAGGCGACCCGCGACCTGGCCCGGCTACGGCGAGCATCGACCTGGCTGCGGATCCTCACCGGAAAGGCGTCCTGGCAGCACGGCCGCGATGTCCTCCAGGCCACATTGCGACGTGCGCTGAGATCACGGACGGTCCGGGAGCACCGGCGCGTCAGCAGGAGCGCTCGCGAGGCGGGCGGCGACGCACTGGACCTGGCGCTGGACCGGCTGCGCGACAACGGCACCGACGCGACGCTGGTGTTCAGCCGGGCCGAGCCTTTGCTGCTCGACCTGCAGCGCGACGACCGACTGGCCGACCTGTCTCGGTGGCCCAACCTCGAGCTCCGCCTTCTCGACGGACCTCCCGACGTGCACACGCTGCCGCCGCCCGAGCTGCAGACCCTGGTGCTAGGCATCATCGACGACGTCACGGGCCGGCTGCGAAGGCAGGTCGGATCGTCGAGCGAGCACGTGGAACCACCTGACGTCGCGCCTAGGAGCGCCGCCGTGCACGGAACGTCCGTCCTCGGCGGCGAACGTGTCGACCAGGTCGAAGCCGGCGGCACCGAGCCGACGTAGCTCACCAGCGATCGTCGTGAAGTGCACGAGCAAGCCGAACTCGTGTGCATCGGTCGGGCCGATAGCCCAGTCGCCGGCGTCGTGTGACTGTGATCGCAACCGCCACCAGTTGCGGAACTGGCGTGGCACCCGGCCCGGGTCGCGGACGGTCCGCAGCGCTGCTGCTGCTGCGCGCAACGGCGCCGGCCGGTGCGACGGGACGAGCGAGCCGACGGCCCATGGCAACGCCTCTCGCCGCCACGGCCGCTGCACGAAGGCCGGGCCGTCCTTGTGCAGCGTCGAGTAGAGGAAGTAGCCCCCGGGCGCGAGCACCCGACGCACGGCGGCGAGCACCGCCGGCCTGTCCTCGTGGTCGACGGCATCGATGCCGTTGAAGCTGAACACGACGCCGCGGAAGGACCCGTCCGGCAGGTCGGTCAACGAGCGGGCGTCGCCGTGCCGCACGTCCGCATCCGGGTAACGCCGGCGCGCGAGTTCGACCATCGCTTCGGTGTAGTCCACTGCGACATAGCGGGCGGTCGCGAGCCGCAACAACGGGATGGTCCGCCCGGTGCCGGTGCCGAGGTCCAGCACCGGCTCGCCCCGCACCGCGTCGGCAAAGGCCGACATCGCCTCGACCTCGCCCGGATCGCTCCACCCCTCCACCTGCAGGCTGGCCATCGCGGCCGGATCGGCCCAGGTGCGCCGGTTGACGTCCTCGGAACGCTCACCGCCAGCCGTCATCCGTCGAGTATCCGCCCGCGCCGGGCCCGGGTGGTCACCGCGCGCATCGCCAGCTGGTCGTCCGGCGGATAGTCCACCGAGACCAACGTGAGCCCGTGTGGCGGGGCGACGGTGACACCGCTGTCCCGGATCCGCGCGTCGAGGACACTGCGCGGCCAGTCGACCGGCCGCCGGGCCTCGCCGACGGCGAGGAGCGCGCCCACCATCGAGCGCACCTGGTTGTGACAGAACGCATCGGCCGCTGCGTCGACGACGACGACATCGGCGCGCTCGACGGTCAGCACGTGCAGCGTGCGCACCGTCGTTCCGCCTTCGCGCGCTCGGCAGTAGGCGGCGAAGTCGTGCTCGCCCACCAGCCCCTGGGCAGCGGCGTGCATCGCATCGACATCCAGCGGGCGCGACCAGACAAGGGTGTCGCGGCGTCGCAACGGGTCAGGTGGTGCGTCCGTGACGCGATATCGGTAGCGCCGGCGCACGGCAGCGAACCGCGCGTCGAACCCGGAAGGTGCGATCGACACCGAACGTAGGACGACATCGGCCGGTAGCACGCCGGCGAGCCGTCTGCTGAGATCCGTCGGATCGGTGTCCATCGGGACGTCGACGTGCGCGACCTGACCGGCTGCGTGGACACCGGCATCGGTGCGGCCGGCCACCGTGAGCCGAGGTGACTGCGGCAGCCGGAGCACCGTCGCGATCGCGCCGGCGACCGTCTCCTCGACCGTCCGGCGACCGGGCTGGCAGGCCCAGCCGGAGAAGTCAGTCCCGTCGTATGCCAGGTCGAGCCGGATCCGACGGGCCAGCGTCGTCACTCCTTCGGAACGTCACCCTCGGCGGCGTCGTCCGAAGCCGCAACGGGCTCAGCGTCGGCCACGGTGTCCTCGACCGGCGCGGCTGTCTCCTCGACCGGCTGGCTTTCCTCGACCGGCTGGCCTTCCTCGACCTGCGTCTCGACCGGGGTCTCGTCGACCGAGGCCTCCTCAGCCACGTCAGCCGCGTCGGCCTCGGCGGCGACACCGGCCGCGGTCTCGCTCTCGCTCGCCAGCTCGGCGGCCGACTCTGCGGTCGCCCCGGTGGGCCGGCGGCGACGGGCGAATCGGGTACCCCGAGCCTGCTCGGCCTCGCCGACCGCTTCCTGCGCCAGGGTGCGGCCCTCGACGAGCTCGATGACCGCCATCGGCGCGTTGTCGCCCTTGCGCGGACCGATCTTCGTGATGCGGGTGTAGCCACCGGCCCGCTCGGCGAAGCGTGGACCGATCTCGGTGAAGAGCTCGTGCACGACCTCCTTGTCGCGGACGACCGTCAGCACCTGCCGCCGCGAGTGCAGATCACCCCTCTTCGCGAAGGTGATCAGCCGCTCGGCGAGCGGTCGCAACCGCCTGGCCCGCGTCCGGGTCGTGGTGATGCGACCGTGCTCGAACAGCGCGGTGGCGAGGTTCGCCAGCATCAGCCGCTCGTGCGACGGACTGCCGCCGAGCCGCGGACCCTTGGTTGGCGTCGGCATGTCCTGCTCCTCTTTTCGTGTCTTTGCTTGTGGTCCGGCGCGCAGTTGCGAGCGCAGCGAGCAAGTTCGCCCGACTAGTACTGCTCGGTCTCCGCAAAGCCGGCGTCGCCGCCGTCGGTCTCGTCGTAACCCTCGTCGCCGTATGCGCCGATGACCGTCGACGGGTCGAACCCGGGCGGGCTGTCCTTGAGCGCCAGCCCCATGGAGTGGAGCTTGCCCTTCACCTCATCGATGGACTTGGCACCGAAGTTGCGGATGTCCATCAAGTCGGCCTCGCTCCGCGAAACGAGCTCACCGACGGAGTGGATGCCTTCCCGCTTCAGGCAGTTGTAGGAACGGACCGTGAGGTCGAGCTCCTCGATCGGAAGCGCAAGATCTGCCATCAGCTGCGCGTCCGTCGGTGACGGGCCGATCTCGATGCCCTCGGCACTCTCGTCGAGCTCGCGGGCGAGGCCGAACAGCTCGACGAGCGTGTGACCGGCAGAGGCGAGCGCGGTGCGGGGGCTCATCGACGGCTTCGTCTCGACGTCGACGATCAGCCGGTCGAAGTCGGTGCGCTGCTCGACGCGGGTCGCCTCGACCTTGTAGGTCACCTTGAGCACCGGCGAGTAGATCGAGTCGATCGGTACGACGCCGATCGGCTGACCCGGCTGCTTGTTCTGCACTGCGGACACGTAACCGCGACCGCGCTCGACCGTGAACTCGATCTCGAGCTTGCCCTTGGCGTTGAGCGTCGCGAGGTGCAGGTCCGGGTTGTGGATCTCGACGCCGGCCGGCGGCGCGATGTCTGCGGCCGTGACCGGGCCGGGGCCCTGCTTGCGCAGGTACATGACAACCGGCTCGTCGTGCTCGCTGGAGACGACGAGGCTCTTGATGTTGAGGATCATGTCGGTGACGTCTTCTTTGACCCCGGCCACGGTCGAGAACTCGTGCAGCACGTCGGCGATCCGGATGGATGTCACGGCTGCGCCGGGGATGCTCGAGAGCAACGTCCGACGCAGCGAGTTGCCGAGCGTGTAGCCGAAGCCCGGCTCGAGCGGCTCGATGACGAAGCGCGAACGGGTGTCGTTGATGCCTTCTTCGGCGAGAGTAGGACGCTGTGCGATGAGCAAGGACTTGCCTTCCTGTCAGGAGCGAACCGCTATTTGATCGCTCACTAGGTCGTGCTGGTGCTGCTGCTTACTTCGAGTACAACTCAACGATGAGCTGTTCTTGAACGGGTGTGTCGATGATCTGCCGCGCCGGCATCGAGTGCACCAGGATGCGCATACGGTTGGAGATGACCTCGATCCACGCGGGGACCGGACGGCTGCCGGCCTCGGCGCGAGCGATGACGAACGGCGTCATCTCCACGCTCTTGGGCCGGACCTCGATGATGTCGTTCTCGCTGACGAGGAACGACGGGATGTCGACCTTGTGGCCGTTGACGATGAAGTGGCCGTGCTTGACGAGCTGGCGAGCCATGTCGCGGCTGTGCGCGAAGCCCGCGCGATAGACCACGTTGTCGAGACGGCGCTCGAGGAGCTGGAGCAGGTTTTCGCCGGTCTTGCCCGGACGCCGGTTGGCCTCCTCGTAGTAGCGGCGGAACTGCTTCTCGAGCACGCCGTAGATGCGCGCGCACTTCTGCTTCTCGCGCTTCTGCAGGAGGTACTCGCTGTCCTTGGTGCGACCGCGGCCGTGCTCCCCCGGGGGGTAAGGACGAATCTCGATCGGGCACTTCGGCGATTCGCACTTGCTGCCCTTGAGGAACAACTTCATCTTCTCGCGACGGCAGCGCCTGCAGTCCGCGCCTGTGTACCTAGCCATTGCTCTAGACCCTCCGCCGCTTGGGAGGGCGGCATCCGTTGTGGGGAACTGGTGTGACGTCGGAGATCGTGCCGACCTCCAGGCCGGTCGCCTGAAGTGACCGGATCGCGGTCTCGCGACCCGAGCCCGGACCCTTGACGAACACGTCGACCTTGCGCATCCCGTGCTCCTGCGCCCGGCGCGCCGCAGCCTCGGCCGCCATCTGCGCGGCGAAGGGCGTGGACTTGCGGGAGCCTTTGAAGCCGACCTGACCGGCGCTCGCCCAGGCGATCACGTTGCCCAGCGGGTCGGTGATCGACACGATCGTGTTGTTGAACGTGCTCTTGATGTGAGCGTGCCCGTGGGCGACGTTCTTCTTCTCCTTGCGGCGTACCTTCTTCGCGGCCGCGCGCTTCTGTGCGGGAGGCACTACTTCTTCCCTACCTTCTTCTTGCCGGCCACGGTCTTGCGCGGACCCTTGCGGGTGCGCGCGTTGGTGTGGGTTCGCTGGCCCCGGACGGGCAGGCCACGGCGGTGCCGGATGCCCTGGTAGCAGCCGATCTCGATCTTGCGGCGGATGTCCGAGGCCACCTCGCGACGCAGGTCACCCTCGACGCGGTAGTTGGCCTCGATCCAGTCCCGCAGCTTGACCAGGTCCTCGTCGGTCAGCTCGCGGACGCGCTGGTCGGGGTTGACGCCGGTCTGCTTCAGCGTCTCGAGGGCGCGGCTGCGGCCGACACCGAAGATGTAGGTAAGGGCGACTTCCAGCCGCTTCTCACGCGGCAGGTCGACGCCGACAAGGCGTGCCATCCGGGCTGTACTCCTTCTTTCGACGGAGGTCGTCCGCACACCGCCCCATCTGCCCGGATGGGCCCCGGCCTCCGCGCCGGGGGTCGGGCCGCGAGGCCCGTTGGTGCACGCTTGTTGCGAGAGCTGGCCCTACGTCACTCAGCCTTGACGCTGCTTGTGGCGCAGGTTCTCGCAGATAACCATGACCCGCCCGTGACGGCGGATCACCTTGCACTTGTCACAGATCTTCTTGACGCTCGGCTTGACCTTCACGGTGCCCAAATCTCCTAGTGACCGGGTCCTACTTGTACCGGTAGACGATGCGACCGCGGGACAGGTCATAGGGCGAGAGCTCCACGACGACCCGGTCCTCCGGAAGGATGCGGATGTAGTGCTGCCGCATCTTGCCGCTGATGTGCGCCAGCACCCGGTGCCCGTTGGCGAGCTCGACGCGGAACATGGCGTTCGGCAACGGCTCGACGACGCGCCCCTCGATCTCGA
>JAVEEE010000452.1 GCA_030840615.1 Frankiaceae bacterium
GACCGCCTCAGCGATGTCGGCGACGTGTTCCATCTCACCGCTGAGTCGTTCGAGGGCTTGCGGGGGTTCGGCGACAAGAAGGTCGCGCAGATCCAAGCCGGGATCGCAGCCGCGCGCCAACGGCCGCTGTGGCGGCTGCTCGTCGGGCTGTCGATTCGCCACGTCGGTCCCACCGCTGCGCAGGCGCTCGCTCGGGAGCTGCGTTCGCTCGACGCCATCGCCGCTGCAGACGTGGACACACTCGCCGCCGTCGAGGGGGTCGGCCCGACCATCGCTCAGGCGGTCGTCGAGTGGTTTGCCGACGAGCGGCACCAGGAGCTGGTCGCGCGCATCCGTGCCGGCGGTGCCAACCTCGTCGAGGAGGGGCCTGCAGCCGGCCCGGGACCGCTCGAAGGGGTCAGCGTGGTCGTCACCGGGGCCCTCAGCGGCTTCAGCCGGGACGCGGCGACCGCGGCCGTGCAGGAAAGGGGCGGCAAAGTCATCGGATCGGTGAGCAAGAAGACGTCTTTCGTCGTGGTCGGCGACTCACCCGGGACCAAGTACGACAAAGCGGTGCAACTCAAGGTGCCGATCCTGGACGAAACCGGCTTCCGCCTCCTGCTCGAACAGGGGCCCGCGGCCGCCGGGGCAGCCGCCTTGCCGGCGGACTAGACGCTCGCGGCCGATCGGGTCTCAAGAGTCGGCGAACTTGGCCGATATTCCGCCAGGGCCCTGCCCTGACTTCCCCGAGCCCGGAGGTGACATGCCCAGCGAGGATGAGGCGCGCAATCTCGCCCCGCGCAATGGCGCCTTCTGGGTGTATCTGTCGACGGTCGCGGCCGCGGGCATCACCCTCATCGCCACGACGCTCATGCACCTCACGGGTCACGACTTCCTGGTGATGGGCGCGAGCTTCGTCGTCGTTGCCGCGCTCCTCGTGCTCGGTGAGCTGCGGCCCCTGATGACGGCTGGCTCTCCGGACGCCAACGGCGTCAGCACGTCGACGGCTTTCGTCTTCGCGTTGCTCATCCACTGGGGCCTGGGCGTCGCGCTTCTCATGCAGACCGTCGCGACGATCCTTGCTGACGCGGTGCGTCAGAAGGCCCCCTGGCGGACCGCCTTCAACGTCGGGCAGTACGGCGTGTCGTTCGCCGGTGCCTGGCTCGCCTTGCGCCTGTTCGGGCACAACCCGACACCGCACCACCCGATGAGCGTCGACGGTGCTGTGCTGCCCGCCATCGCTCTTGCGGCTCTCGTCTACTTCATCGTCAACAACGGGCTGGTCTCGCAGGCTCTCGCGTTGCGCAACCACTCCGGGCTGCGCAACGAGTTCTTCAACAACTGGACCTACCAGGTGGCGTCCACGGGTGCGCTTGTCGGGCTGGCCCCGATCGTCGTCATCGTGATGGAACGCGGTCCCGTGCTGGTCCCGCTCCTGCTCCTGCCGTTGTTCGCCGTCTACGCGACCGCCGCCATGTCGCTGGAGCGCGAGCAGCAGTCGCTGCACGACATGCTTACGGGCCTGCCGAACCGCAAGCTGCTGTTCCAGCATGCGCGCGGCGCGATCGAGGACGCCGCGGCCGAAGGCCGCCAGGTCGCGCTGTGCCTGCTCGACCTCGACCGCTTCAAGGAGATCAACGACACCCTCGGGCACCAGGTCGGCGACACCCTGCTCTCCCTCGTGGGTCGGCGGCTCGCCTCGACAGTGCGCCCGCAGGACACCGTCGCAAGGCTGGGCGGTGACGAGTTCGCCATCGTGCTCGAAGGCATCGACGACCGCCAGGACGCGCTGGACCTGGCCGAGCTGGTCCGGTCAGCCCTCGCCGCGCCGTTCCGTACCGACGGCATGTCGTTCGAGATCGAGGGCTCGATCGGCGTCGCGATCTATCCCGAGCACGGAGCGGACTTCGAGACGTTGCTGCAGCGCGCCGATGTCGCGATGTACGTCGCCAAGGACCGCAACACGGGCATCGAGGTCTACTCGTCGGACACCGACCGGCACTCGACGATGCGTCTCGGCATGCTCGCCGAGCTCCGCAGCGCCCTGGACAACAACGAGCTCGAGCTGCACTACCAGCCCAAGGCAGACCTTCGGACCGGGGACGTCGTCGGCGTCGAGGCACTGCTGCGCTGGCGTCACGCCGAGCGCGGCATGGTGCCGCCGGACGAGTTCATCCCGCTGGCCGAGCAGACCGGCCTGATGCGACACATCACACAGTTCGTGGTCGACGAGGCCTTGCACCAGCTGTCGGTGTGGTGGAAGTCGGGCCTGCGCGTGCAAGCAGCGGTCAACGTGTGTGCCCGCGACCTCTACGACCGCGACTTCGCCGCCTTCCTCCGGTCCCGGCTCGACCACCACGGTGTGCCGGCGCGGGCATTGATGGTGGAGGTCACCGAGAGCGTCCTCATGGCCGACCCGGCGCGCGCGGCGAGCACGCTGCTGTCGCTGGCAGACCTCGGTGTCGGCGTCTCGCTCGACGACTTCGGCACCGGCAACTCCTCGCTCGTCCACCTCACACGGCTGCCGGACAGCGAGGTCAAGATCGACCGGTCCTTCGTCATGCGCATGGACGTTCACGACGACGACGCCGCGATCGTCCGCTCGATCATCGAGCTGTCGACGGCGCTCGGCCTACGGGTCGTCGCCGAGGGCGTCGAGACGCGCGAGTCCTGGGACCGGCTCGCGGTCTACGGCTGCGATGCCGCGCAGGGCTGGTACCTCGCCAAGGCGATGCCTGCGGACGAGGTCTCGCGCTGGCTGGCCGACTTCACCCGGCGGGCGGCGGCTTACTCGACGCTCGGCCCTCAGGAACGACGTAGCGCGCTCGCCTGAGCCTGCGCATCGCCGCCTAGGATGGCGCGCATGGCCGGCGGGGATGCATCGATCACGCGCGACGACGTGGCTCATCTCGCCCGGCTCTCCCGCGTCGCCATGACCGACGACGAGCTCGATCATCTTGCCGAGCAGCTGGACGTCATTCTCGGCGCTGTTGCGCGGGTTCAAGAGGTAGTAGCAGACGACATTCCACCGACGTCGCACGCCGTACCGCTGACCAACGTCTTCCGACCGGACACCGCGGAGCCGTCGCTGGGTGCGGAGGCGGCACTCGCCGCGGCGCCGGCTGCGGAGGAGGGCCGGTTCCGGGTGCCCCAAATCCTGGAGGACCCGATCCTCGGCGACCCCGAA
>JAVEEE010000464.1 GCA_030840615.1 Frankiaceae bacterium
TCCGGCGCCCGAGAAGGTCGACCTGGCAACTCCCTGGCGTCAGGTGCTGATGCCGTGGGAGGTCAAGCACCCGGCCGTGAAGTGCACCCGGGACATCCCCTACGCCGAGGTGCCGGACGACCGCAAGGCGGCGAAGCGGTTGCGGCTCGACATCTACTCCCCCCGCGACGACAGCCAGCTCGACCCCGGCCGGGAAGCAGCACAGCGACGTCCGGTGATCATCCAGATCCATGGCGGCGGCTGGGTCATCGGCAACAAGGAGGAACAGGGCCTTCCCCTGATGACCCACCTGGCGGCGCGCGGCTGGGTGTGCGTCGCGCCGAACTACCCGCTGTCGCCCAAGGCGACCTGGCCGGACCACCTCGTCGCGCTGAAGCGCGCCGTTGCGTGGACGCGCGAACACATCGCGGACTACGGCGGCGACCCGTCCTTCATCGCCGTCACCGGCGGCTCGGCGGGTGGGCACCTCGCTGCCCTGGTGGCGCTGACGGCCAACGACCCGACGTACCAGCCGGGGTTCGAAGACGCGGATACGTCGGTGCAGGCAGCCGTGCCGTTCTACGGCCCTTACGACCTGGCTAACGTGCTCGACACGAAGGCCGGCACCAAGCGGCTCGACTACTTCCTTGCCCGAACGGTCTTCAAGAGCAAGGACCCGGCGGTCTTCGAGAGCGCGACGCCGCTGTTGCACGTGCGAGCGGACGCGCCGCCGTTCTTCGTCATCCACGGCGCCCACGACTCGCTCGCTCCGGTGGAGGAGGCGCGTGAGCTGGTGCGGCGGCTACGCGAGGTGAGCACCTCACCGGTGGTTTACGCCGAGCTGCCCGGCGCGCAGCACGCGTTCGACGTGTTCCACTCGATCCGCAGCGCCCACGTCATCCGTGGTGTCGAACGCTTCCTCCGCTGGGTGCACGCCGACCACCTCGACCACGCGCAGTTGTCAGGCGCTGATCGACCTCTGGCTCGATGACAGCCTGACAAGTCGGCTGGGTGGCCGTCACATCAGCCGCGCATGACGAGCGCGATCGTCGCCTCGAGGTCCTCCAGCACCTGCGACACCGTCATGCGTCCGGACAGCAGCGTGACCACATCGGTGAGCCAGACCTTGCCGATGATGTGCGCGACCAAGGTGTCGTGCTCGGTCGCCGGCCGGTCCGGGTTGTGAGTCGCCGACGCGATGAACCCCACGAGCAGGTCGCCGACCGCTTCGACATCGCGAGCCGCGCCCGCATCGGCGGTCATCAGCGCGCGGACCATCGCACCGGACAACCGGCGGTGCCGAGCGAGGTAACGCGTCATCACGGCGACGGAGCGATAGACCCGCTCCTGTGCGGTGCCGCCGGCCTCGTCGACCCGGGCGCTGTCGTGCAGCGTCTGGAACGTGCGGCCCAGTGCAGACACCAGCAGATGAACCTTCGAAGGGAAGTAGCGGTAGAGCGTGCCCAGTGCGACCTCGGCGCGCTCCGCGACCTCACGCATCTGCACGGCGTCCCACCCACCCTCGGTGGCCAGGTCCATGGCCGCGTCGAGGATTCGCTCACGGCGAGCAGCCTGGGATGCCGGAATCGCTCCCGCCGTCACGGCCTCGGTCACCGCTGCGCCCCCCCGACCTCGTTGCACGCGGCCACCATCAGCTGCTCGCGACTGCGATGGCGTGTTCCGCCGCCACTTTGGCGGCCCAAGGGTAGTCAGCCTTGCCGCTCGGAGAGCGGCGAATCTCCGGCACGACAACGACCAGCCGCGGTGCCTTGTAACCCGCGACGTGCTGGCGGGCGTGCGCGATCAGCGCGGCCTCGTCCGGGGCGTCGACCTCCGGCCGCAGCTGCACCAGGGCCGCCACCCGCTGGCCGTAGCGCTCGTCCGGAACACCGGCGACGACCGCGTCGTACACCGCCGGGTGACCCTTCAGCACTGCCTCGACCTCCTCGGGATAGACCTTCTCGCCGCCGGAGTTGATACACACCGAGCCGCGGCCGAGGATCGCGATCGTGCCGTCGGCCTCGATCGTCGCCATGTCGCCGAGCAGCACCCAGCGCTCTCCGTCGATCGTCACGAAGCTCGCGGCGGTCTTCTCGGCGTCTTTGTAGTAGCCGAGAGGGACGTGCCCGCGCTGCGCCATCCGCCCGACGACGCCGGAGCCGGGCTCGATCTCCTTGAGGTCCTCGCCGAGCACGGCGGTGCGGGCGTTGACCGTGAACTTCAGACCCTTGTCCGGGCTCGAGCCGGTGGTTCCGGTGCCCTGGAACCCGGTCTCGGACGCACCGAAGTTGTCGAGCAACAACGTCTTCGGCAACAGCCCCTGCAATTTCTCGCGCACCGTCTGGGACAGGATCGCGCCGGCCGAGCTGACCGCGAGCAGCGCCGGCAGCTCGGTGCCGGCGAACGGCCCCTCGAGCGCCTCTGCCAGCGGTCGTGCCATCGCGTCGCCGACGATCGACATCGAGTTGGCGCCTTCCCGCACGGCGGTCTCGATGACGTCGGGAGCGTCGAACTTGCGCACCAGCACGACCTTCGCCGCCTGCAGAAAGCCGATCCACGTCGCAAGCTGCGCAGCGCCGTGCATCAACGGCGCGACCGGAAACATCACCAGGGCGCCACGCGTGGCCGCTCGTTCGGCGACCTCCTCCGGCCGGCTCACCGGAGTGCCGACCGGATCGGCGCCGCCCATGCCGGCGAAGAATAGGTCTTCCTGACGCCACATCACACCCTTGGGCATGCCGGTCGTTCCGCCCGTGTAGATCACGTAGAGGTCGTCAGCCGAACGCGGTGCAAAGCTTCGGCCGGAGTCCTGCGCGGCGAGCGCGTCGTCGTAGTCGATCGCCCCGTTCGGGCGGTCGCCGGTGCCGACGGTCACGAGGTGACGCAGCTTCGGCGTCCGCGCGCGCACGGCCTCGACACGGGAGGTGAACTCCGTGTCGTGCACGAGTGCGACGACGTCGGCATCGTTGAACAGGTAGGCGAGCTCGTCCTCGACGTAGCGGTAGTTCACGTTGATCGGCACGGCGCGGATCTTGAAGCAGGCAATCATCGTCTCGACGTATTCGGTGCAGTTGTAGAGCTGCACACCGACGTGGTCGCCCGGGCCGACGCCGGCGCTCTGCAGGTGGTGAGCCCAACGGTTGGAGCGCGCTTCGAGCTCGGCGTAGGTCAGGCGCCGACCGCCGCAGACCAGCGCTTCGCGTTCGCCGACGACATCGACGACGGACTCGAAGATGTCGGCGAGGTTGTACTCCACACGGATCTCCTAGACGGGGGTGGCTGCGAGGTTGGCGCCGAGTGTGAGCAGCTGCCCGGTCGGGGTGCCGAGCTCGTGCTCCAGCTGCTTGCCCCAGAGGAAGTAGCGGTGCAGCGGGTAGTCCAGGTCGACGCCGAGGCCGCCGTGCAGGTGCTGGCACGCGTGCAACGCGCGCATCCCGCCGTCGCCGGCCCAGAACTTCGCGACTGCGACCTCGTCGTCGGCCGGCAGGCCGGCGGACAGTCTCCAGGCCGCCTGCCACGCCGTCAGCGCGACCATCTCGGTGTCGATGTAGGCGTCGGCCGCGCGCTGACCGACCGCCTGGAACGTCGCGATCGGCTTGCCGAACTGCTCACGGCTGATCGTGTGCTTCGCGGTCATGTCCAACGCCGCCCGGCACACTCCCGCTGCAACGACGGCCAGCGCTGCCGTCGTGTGCATCCGCAGGTCGTGGATCAGGTCGGTCGCGCCGGTCACGACGTCCGCGGCGGCGAGCCGCACACCCTCGAACGCGAGCTGCGCCTGCGGTTCCCGGTTGGTCGTCTCGAGCTCCGTCACCGTGACACCCGACGAACCGCGTGGGACGAGCGCGACGACCGGCCGGTCGTCCGACGTCGCGAGTACGACGACCACGTCCGCCTCGGCGCCGTAAGGGACGAACGTCTTTTCGCCGTCGAGCATCCAGCCGTCACCGTCGCTGCGAGCAGTGACCTCACCTTCGAAGGCCGTCGTGAGAATCGTGTTGCCGGCGGCGACCCCGTCGAGCCGGGCGGCACCGACACCGGCCTGAGCCAGCACATACGCCGTGACAAGGGTCGCAACGGCGGGAACCGGTGCGACGGCGCGGCCGACCTCCTCGAGGACGATCGCCAGGTCGAGGAACCCGAGGCCGGCGCCGCCCTGCTCCTCCGAAACCGCGATGCCGACCAACCCGGCCTCGGCCAACCGACTCCACAACGGACGGTCGAACACCGACCACGAGCCGGCTTCGAGCGTCTTCAGGTGGTCATGCGTCGCCTGCTCGCCGAGGATCGTGTGCGCGAGCTGCTGCAACGACTTCTGGTCGTCGCTGATCGAAAAGTCCATGTCAGCCCTTAGCGAAGGGACCGCGGCATGCCGAGGCCGAAGATGGCGATGAGGTCACGCTGGATCTCGTTGGTGCCGCCGCC